>DAINAQ010000027.1:0-10940 GCA_036733325.1 Methanothrix sp. | reverse complement strand
TCCGCCCACGCTCCTGGAGTAGATGTAGGTCTGATCCCTCAAGGTCGACCCGGACCTCCAGGCCTCCAATACCTGAGAGTCCACCAACGCTCCGTCCTTGAAGAGCGCCAGAGAGACCTTCTCTCCGCCCTCGTCCACCGACTCCAGGGAGAGCTTGTATCCCTCTTCAAGCCCCAGAGGGCTGTCGGTATCGAAGGTCACCCTCCGGTCGTCGTCGATGAGGACCCTCGCCAGCTGCTCCTCTTCAAGCAGGTTGGGGCTCTCCGACTCCTCCTGGAGAAGGCCCTCGGCGTAGCCGGCAAAGCGGGCCGTGCCCAGGAGGGGGATGGTCCAGTGAGCTCCCCACCCCTCAAACTCCATCCCCTTCCTCTGAGCGGAGGTGGAATAAGCCGCGCCCTTCCCCTCCTCGAGCCGGTCCCCGGTGACTTTCAGAACCAGGGACTCTTTTCCCACCCCCTCGTCCATGTCGTAGTAGAAGCCGGCGAAGCCGGTGGAGTTCCACTCCCATCTGGAGCCCTCCAGGACCTCTCCAGCGCGACCTCTGATCTGGATGGGCTCCCCTCCTTCCACCGCTTCATATATGCAGAACCTGAGGGGAGCATCGGGCCGGCCGCTGGTGGCGTTGACGGAGTTGTTCACGTCGTCCTGATCTGCGGTTCTGATCCCGATATCCCCCAGGAGGAGCCTTGATCTTCCCTTCACCAGATCGATCTCGCGCCCCTCGTTCTTCATGGTCAGGGTCAGGTCATCGGGGTCCAGGTCGGTGATGGTCATCTCTCCCCACTCGTCCCCCTCTTCGATGGGGACCGTCTCCTGGGAGATCTGCCAGATGCCGTCCACGGTCGCAAAAGCGTCTCCGCCGCTGGAGAAGACGTTCTTGAAGTGGACCGCGATGAAGACGAAATCTTCTCCGCCGATGGGCCTTCGATAGAGGTAAGTCCCGTCCCCCACCGTCCCATTCTCTTTTGATGGCTCCACCACCCCCGAGCCCACGGATATGCCGTCCCTGAGGAGCGCAAGAGAGACCTTCTCACCAGGGTCCACCTCCACCAACTGGAGCGAGTAACCATCTTCGAGCCTCAAGGGAACGCCGCTCTCCATCGTCCTCTCATCGTCGTCGTCGAGGAGGACCCTTGCCATCTTCTCGTCCCGGAAGAGCGACCCTTCGCCGGACTCGTTTTGGAGGTGACCTCTGCAATAGCCGGCGAAGCGGGCCTCGCCCAGAAAACCGAGGGTCATGCGGCTCCCCCAGCGAGAAAACTCGAAAGGCTCCTCCTCTGCCCTGCTGGTGTAGACCGCTTCTGAGACGTCCACCCTCCCGCCGGATATGGCCAGGCTCAGCTTCTCCCTGCCGATGTCGTGGTCCAGGTCGTAATAGAAACCGCCGAAATCCTGGGCGGTCCAGCTGTAAGTCGCGCCCTCGACCACCTCGGCCACCGGCCCCCTCACCTCCACCCCGTCGGCCGCCGCCGTCAGCAACGCCACCAGGAGGATGATTGAGAGAAAGCTGCAAAGACGTGAGCGTTCCAAAGATGACATCAGATGACCGCTTGAATAGGCGATGATTCAGATAAAAGCATCGGCCAAGAGCATCGCCCAGACCCGGGCCATCGTCGGAGCGAAAATCGCGAAGACGGTAATTTTTTGGGAATAAAGCCGAACCAATAAAAGGATAGATGGAAGAGCTTTTGGCTCTTCCAAAGGTGGTCTTACTCTCTCTTCCTCAGGACGAGGTAGGAGACTGCCAGCAGGCCGGTTATGGCGAAGACCGCTTCGAATCCGGGGATTCCTCCAGCCTCTTCCTCAGCGGGGGCCTCCTCGGTCACGTTCTCCTCAGCGACCTCCTCTACAGGGGCCTCCTCAACGGGGGCCTCCTCAACGGGGGCCTCCTCAACGGGGGCCTCCTCTACAGGGGCCTCCTCAACGGCTGCCTCCTCTACAGGGGCCTCCCTGACTACGGGCTCGGGCTCAGCAGCTGCGCCCTCCTCCTCTATGGTGGCCTCCTCGTAGATGTAGAACCTGAGGGGTTCCTCAGCGGAGATGACGTCCTGGTCGGCGGTCTTGACTCTTATGTTCTCCATCAAGAGCTGGTCCTTGTCCTTGCTCAGGGTGATCTTGTTGTCCTCGTTGTTCATCATGATGGAGTACTCTTCGGAGTTGACGGTCTGGATCGTCATCTTGTCGTACTCGGTGTCCTCCTCAACGTCGGTGTAGGTGTCGGAGATCTGCCAGATGCCGTCGACGGTGGCCAGATCCTGATCAGCGCCGCGGAAGGCGTTCTTGAAGTGGACAGCTATGATGACGATGTCCTCGGTGTCGCCGAGGTCCGCTGTGTAGGTGTAGGTCTTGTCAGCGATGTCTGCGCCTTCCTTGGAGGGCTCAACCACGGCTGAGTCGACGACTGCCCCGTCCTTCATCAGCTGGACGTAGACCTTGTCGCCCTCGAGGTCGATGGACTGGATCGCCAGCTCATATCCCTCTTCGAGCTCCAGGGGCTCGCCGGAGGTGAAGGTCCTCTCCTCGTCGTCGTCGTAGAGCACCTTGGAGAGCTGCTCGTCCACCATCAGGTTGCTGTCGGTGGAGTCGTCAGCCAGGTAGGCGGCCAGGGGGTCGTCCTCGTTCTCAACGTAAGCGGCGAAGTACTCCTCAGCGAGGAAGCCGATGGTCTTGAAATCGCCCCACTCGGCAAAGTCAAAGGTATCATCCTGGGCGGTGGTCTCGTAGACGACGCCTTCCGGCTCGTCGAGAACGTCACCGGTGAAGGTCATGGTGATCTTCTCAGTGCCGAGGTCGTCATCGATGTCGTAGAAGAAGCCGGCGAAGGATGCTGCATCCCACTCAGCGGTGGCGCCGTCAACGACTTCCCTTACGGTTCCCCTGATCTCGTAGGTTCCGGGCTCGGTGATGGTCTTCTGGATGTAGAACCTGAGGGGGCTCTCGGCGGTGATCTCGTCCTGATCGGCGGTGACCACTGCGATGTTCTCCATCAGAGCCTGTTCCTTGTTCTTGCTGAGGGTGATCTTGTTGTCCTCGTTGTTCATCATGATGGAGTAATCTTCGGAGTTGACGGTCTGGATCGTCATCTTGTCGTACTCGGTGTCCTCCTCAACGTCGGTGTAGGTGTCGGAGATCTGCCAGATGCCGTCGACGGTGGCCAGATCCTGGTCAGCGCCGCGGAAGGCGTTCTTGAAGTGGACAGCGATGATGACGATGTCCTCGGTGTCGCCGAGGTCCGCTGTGTAAGTGTAGGACTTGTCAGCGATGTCTGCGCCTTCTTTGGAGGGCTCAACCACTGCCGAGTCGACGACGGCCCCGTCCTTCATCAGCTGGACGTAGACCTTGTCGCCCTCGAGGTCGATGGACTGGATGGCCAGCTCGTAGCCGTCCTTGAGCTCAAGAGGCGTGCCGGAGGTGAAGGTCCTCTCCTCATCGTCGTCGTAGAGCACCCTGGAGAGCTGCTCGTCCACCATCAGGTTGACGTCGGTGGAGTCGTCAGCCAGGTAGGCGGCCAGGGGGTCGTCCTCATCCTCGACGTAAGCGGCGAAGTAATTCTCGGCAAAGAAGCCGATGGTCATGTACTGGCCCCACTCGGCGAAGTCGAAGTCGTCCGGCTGGGCGACGGTCTCGTAGACGATGCCGTCAGGCTCGTCGAGGACGTCACCGGTGATGGTCAGAGTGATGCTTTCCTGTCCGATGTTGTCGTCAATGTCATAGTAGAAACCGGCGAACTGCTGTGGGCCCCAGGTATATACTTCACCGTCTTGGACGGTGGCCACAGGACCGCGGATCTCTACCATATCGACTGCGCTTACTGTAATTGCTGACGCTAGCAGCAATACAAGAGCGGTAAGCGTAATCGCGGTCACTTTCGTCATTATTTCAATAACCTCCTACATTTCCCCTATGGGGTAAGGTTCATACAGCATACAGTGTGACTATTCTTAAAACTATTGCCCACACTGATCTCCCCGCCACCTCGGCGCGGTCAAAAGGCGCCATCAGGTGCTGTTTGGCATCAATATGACACTGAATAGCTGCATCACCCTCCCGATCCCTTTGGGACTATGGGGATATGATAGAGGATTTCACCATATATCTTTTGTGGTCTCTCGTCTGAGACATCATCTCCCTGCACCTGAAATTCAGCGCTGCCCCGGAACAGATCATCGACCTTTTCCCCATATCCGGACGGCTTACTCTCCAAGAAAAATGTATGAAGAAAATATAAAATATGTTGTTACATAATTTCGAGGGTCTGATGGCCGTATAAAAGGATAAAGAGAGATGAAACAAGATAAAAATGAGAATTATGACTTTTCGAAGCAATATAACCATAAATAAAATCATTTTTCCGTCAAAAATACTGAAAATCCATTATTTATTCAGAATAAATTACTAAGAACGTTTATTTTGCAAAAATACCAGTATATCACCATGGAATTGGATAGAAACCCTTATTCTATATCAAAAATCCGCCGCGCACCCGTACAATCCCCAGGGAAAATTGTTTTTAGATCGGAGCCGATAGAGATGTCCATATGGCGCGAACTGGCCTCATATACCACCCCATCTACCTGGAGCACGATACCGACGGCCATCCCGAGAGGAAGGAGAGGCTCACCAACGCCCTCGACAGGATAAGGTCGTCGGGGCTGGACCTGGAGTTCGTCACCCCCAGGCCTGCCACCCTGGATGAGGTGAGAACGATCCACTCCCCGGGCTACATCGAACAGGTCAGAACCATCTCCGGCCGGGGAGGTGGATACCTGGACCTGGACACCGTCGTCTCCCCTCAATCCTACGAAGCCGCCCTCATGGCGGCGGGGGGGGTGATCACCGGAGTCGAACGCGTCGTGGCTGACCTCGACAACGCCTTCGCCCTGGTGAGGCCCCCGGGCCATCACGCCCTCCCCAACAGAGGGATGGGATTTTGCATATTCAACAACGTGGCTATAGGGGCGAGGTGCGCCCAGAAGATGGGGCTGGAGAAGGTCCTGATCGTGGACTGGGACGTCCATCACGGGAACGGAACCAGCGCGGTCTTCTACGACGATCGATCGGTGATGTACTTCTCCACCCACCAGTTCCCCCACTATCCCGGCACCGGCAGGGTGAAGGAGCTGGGGATGGACGGGGCCGAGGGGTTCACGGTGAACGTCCCCCTCCCCTGGGGAACGGGAGACTCGGGCTACCTCACGGTCTTCGAGGAGGTCATGAAGCCCGTGGCCATGGAGTTCGACCCCGACATCGTCCTGGTATCGGCCGGCCAGGACCCCCATCAGGCCGATCCCCTCAGCGGGATGAACCTCACCACGGAGGCCTTCGGATCGATGGCTGCCACCGTGAAAGAGGTCGCGGACTCCTGCTGCGAAGGAAGGCTGGTCGCAGCCCTCGAAGGTGGATACAACCTCAGCGCCCTCAGTGACTCGATCGTCGCCATATTGAGGAGCTTCAAAGGGGAGAGTCCCGCGAAGATCGAGGTGGAGGAGGACCCCAGGGTGGAGGAGAGGATAGAAGAGGTGAGGAGGGCGATGAGGCCTTACTGGAGCTGCTTCCAGTGATGAGACCAGTCCCTACTGGAAACTGATTCCGGTATGAGACGGCCCCTGCCGGGAAACTGATTCCGGTGATGGAAACCAGCCCTTACTGGAGTTTACTCCGATGATGAGACCGGCCCCCGCTGGAACTGATTCCGTGAGGCTGGAGGATCAACCGACCATCTGTCGCGCCGAAAAGTACCGGGCCAGGAAGACCCGGAACTCCGGGTCCCCCACCTTTAGAATCTCCTGGTCCACGTATATCTTGTATCCACACCTCAGCTGGGGACCAAGGTGGCGGCCCAGGGACAGGCCCGCCACCCTGGCCCGGAGAAGCTCCGGCCCTTCGACGAACTTTCGGGCCTCCTCCACCACCACTCGGCCTCCCTCGACGTAAGGGCCCGAGAGGGGCCCGGGGTGGCTTTTGACGAACTTCTTCGCGTGCTCCGCCTCCCAGATTGGGGGGCCGACCCTCTTTTCGACCCTGGATAGGACCGCCACCTCCAGCTCGAAGAGCATCCTGATGATGCCGCATCCTCCAGACTTCTCAGGGCCCGAGCCTTCCGCCTCGTCCTCGCGCACTGCAGAGCGGACGCCCGGCTCAGAATAAGAGGCCTCGGCTGTACTTTTTCCCCCCTGGACGCCCCTATGCCAGTCGGCGTCCGATCGGAGGACCGAGAAGCCCGAGCGGTCCAGGAGGGCGCAGACCGACTGCTCCGCCTTTCTCAGCTGTGGGAAGACCACGTCCTCCACCTGATCGGGACCGGCGAACTCCAGGAGGACGAGGGTGCTCCGTCGATCCGATATCACTTCGCGAAGCCGGTCGTCGGAGAGGGGCAGAACCGGGGTTGGGAAGAAGAAGTCCAGGTCCGGCTCCTCCAAAAACAGGCGGGATGCGGCTACAAAGGTGAACATCCTGTCCAGGGTGAGAGCCGCGGCGACGTTCCTTCCCGGGTCCACGGGATCGACTACGATCAGGGGATCTTCGTGAACCAGAGAAGAGCGCCCCTCCAGATCGATGGTCTCCCCCGGACGCCAGAGGGAGGCTCCCTCCAGGACTTTGAGAAACGAGCCGTATCTGATCACCAGCAGCTCCGCCAGGTATCCGGAGAAGCCCCCCACCTTCAGCTCCGAGCCGTAGACGCCAATCCCCTTCATGAACTGCTTCAGGAGGAGGACCTCGTCCTCAAGCCCCTTAATTCTCCGGGAGACGTAGCGGCTGTGAAAGGGGGTCCTGTCGACGGCGGAGAGGATCCGGGAGGCGTCCTCCACCAGGTAGCAGGGCACGATGTCTATCTCAAACCCCTCGAAGCGGGCGTGGACGTAGGCATGCTCGGCGTAGCGCTCCTCATACACCGGGGCGACCCTCCTCGCCACCTCCAGGGGGGGGAGGAGAGACGAACCCTCCGAGACGCCGATGAAGACGTCCAGATCGTGGTCTCCGGTGAGCCAGGTCCCCCGGGCCGCAGATCCCACCAGAATCGCCTGGCAAAGGACCCCCTCGGAAGCGGCCAGCTCCTCGATCCGCGATAGAATCCTCTTCGCGACGCCCGCGAGCCGCTCCTGCTCCTCGATGGAGGGCCTGACCCTGGAGAGGACCTCTTCAGTCAGAAGAGAGGGGGAAGGATGCGATGTCCTCGTAGATGGGGCCTCCGGGGGTGAGGGTGCTCTTCTTGAGGAGGAACGTCTCCACCCTGAACTCGCCCAGGTCGACGTCTCTGAAGGGGGCGAGCTTTGAGGCCAGGTGGCTCGTCGTCTCCGGGCCGGGCTGCGAGACCCGAGCGATGGTGGCGTGAGAGGTGAACCTCCGCCTCTCCCGCTCAAACCCCAGGGGGAGCAGAGCATCCTCGACGGCGGAGAAGAGCCCCTCAAACTCCCCTTCCGCCCCGATCCAGACCACCCTGATGGATCTGCCGGGAAAGGCCCCTATACCCCTGACCCTGGCGGTGAAGGCCGGCCGCTTCGCGCCCCCGAGGGCTTCTGCCACCCGGTCCACCTTCTGGAGGGGAACGTCTCCGAGGAACTTGAGGGTGACGTGGATGAGGCCGGGATCGACGAGCCTCACCCCCGGAAGGTCGATCTCCCTCTGAACCCGGGCGATCTCGTCGCGCATCGGTTCGGGGAGGTCGACGGCGACGAATGACCTGATCCCTCTGGGAGCCCCGGCTTTCTTCCCGGACCTGGAGCCTCTCTCTGCCATTTTTCAACCTACCTCAGCACTCCGCCTTGGCTTGCGGAGGTGACCGACCTGCTGTACCTGGCCAGCATCCCCTTCGCCACCTTCGGCTCCGGCGGCCTCCAGGCGGCCTTCCGCCTCTCCAGGGTCGCCTGATCCAGCTGAAGGTCGATCCGTCGAGCGTCGATATCGATCCTTATCTCGTCGCCGTCCTCCACCAGGGCGATGGGCCCGCCCACCGCCGCCTCAGGGCATACGTGGCCGATGCAGGGGCCGCGCGTCCCTCCGGAGAACCTGCCGTCAGTGATCAGGGCGACGGAGTTTCCAAGCCCTATGCCCTGAATCGCCGAGGTCGGCGAGAGGGTCTCCCTCATCCCGGGGCCGCCTTTGGGACCCTCGTACCTTATCACTACCACGTTTCCTGCCACAACCTCGCCCCCGACGATCCCGGCCAGAGCCTCCTCCTCGGAGTTGTAGACCTTGGCGGCTCCGGTATGCTTTCTCATCTCCTTCGAGACCGCCGTCTGCTTGACCACCGACCCCTCGGGCGCCAGGCTCCCCTTCAGGATCGCGATCCCGCCCTCGGCGTGGACCGGGGCGTCCAGGGTGGCGACGACCTTGGCGAAGGTCTCGGGGTTGGCCGGCCTGAACTTCGCGATCTCCTCGCCGAGAGTTCTCCCCGTTACAGTGAGGACGTCCAGGTTCAGCTTGGACTCGAGCCGTTTCATGACTGCAGGGATGCCTCCGGCCCTCTCCAGGTCGAGGATATGGAAGGGCCCCCCGGGGCGGAGGTTGACCAGGTGGGGGGTGTCGCGGCTCAATCGATCGAACTCGTCCAGCTCCAGGGGGATATCGAACTCCGAGGCCACCGCCGGTATGTGAAGGGCGGTGTTGGTGGACCCGCCGATGGCCATGTCCATCCTGATGGCGTTCTCTAGCGAAGCGGCGGTCACGATCCGTCGCGCAGAAATACCCTTCTCGATAAGCTCGACGATCTTCAACCCCGACCTCTTCGCGATCCTCATCTTCTTCGCGTCGGCGGCGTGGGCGGTGGCGCATCCGGGAAGGCTCAATCCGAGGGTCTCGGTGAGGCAGGCCATGGTGTTGGCGGTGAAGAGGCCGGCGCAGGAGCCGGCGCCCGGACAGGCCAGGTTCTCCAGGATCTCCAGAACCTCGCCTCCCTTCTGCCATCCCTCGAAGACATCGATCAGGTCCAGCTCCTTGTCGCAGGCGAAGCCGGGGTACATGGGACCTCCGGTGACGACGATCGCCGGAAGGTCGAGCCTCCCCGCCGCCATCAGGTGTCCGGGCACGATCTTGTCGCAGGAGGAGATCATCACCATCCCATCGAGCTGGTGGGACTCCATCATCACCTCGATGGTATCCTCGATGATCTCCCGGCTGGGCAGAGAGTACTTCATCCCCCGGTGGCCCATGGCGATTCCGTCGCAGAGGCCGATGGTGTGAAACTCGAAGGGGACGCCTCCCCCCATCCTGATCCCGGCCTTGACCGCCTGGGCGATCTTGTCCAGGTGGATGTGGCCCGGTATGAACTCGTTCCAGGAGTTGACCACCCCCACGAAGGGTCGGTCAACCTCCTCCTCAATGAGGCCGGTGGCCTTGAGGAGGGCCCGGTGAGGAGCCCTCTCGGGCCCGACCTTGGTGATATCGCTTCTCATGAGAAGAACCTCTAACTGAAAAGGGGACGCAGCATCCTTAAGTCTTCCGCAGTCAAAGGGAGATCGATGAATGCTCATCCCCAATTGGGCAAATAAAGTCGAATCAAGAAAAGATCCGAACTCTTCTTGCAACAAGCGGGTATCAATACTAGTGAGCTCTTTCTATTCGATTATTTCTAGTGCTATTTGCATATATGTGGAGCCTACTGCAGCCAATGGTCTGTATTTCCTGACAAAAGCTGAAGCATAATCGCCAAATGCATGAAACTCGTGGTTAAATGTTGAGAATTCATCGAAGATTATAAGAGTGCCTGGTTGAATGATCTTATCTAACATTGATAAAACATATAATGTAGATGAATACAAATCCGCATCACAATGTACGACTAACCGATTCTTTGGGGCGAATTCATCTAAAAATTTACTTAGTGTTTCCTGGAAAAAGCCCGGTACGAGCCGAGTTCGTGGGTCGCTAATTTGAGGGAGGATACCGCCAGTATCACAAGTGCCCTTGGGTCTACAGCCACTAAAAGGTAAATCCCAATCTTCTGGCAGACCTTCAAAGCAGTCGAAACCGATGAACCGCGAACTATCATTCTTATTTAATTCTAGCCAATACTTGAGAGATGCCCCCTTGGCTACGCCAAATTCCAGATAATCGATCGGCACATCTTCTAGGATAGTATTATTTATATATTCATATAATATTTTCCGGTCATTATTGCTTACGATTTGCACTTTATTCTTCCTAACCCAGTGAGCATATTTAGATGCCCCTATAGCATATTCGATAGATTTTGGAGGCAATGGCATGTAACTCGCGAATTTCAATGCATATTCAGTCCATCGTTTCATAATGTTAAATAAATTTGATAGATATTTAAGGATTTCGAGGCACCTCTAAAAAAACGGCCTTATTTACATATATATCATTAAATATAATCCCATCATATTTTGGGTATAGAGGTCTTTTCGCAAGTCCCATGCATATATTCCCGCCCGAATTTCGTTTCGATTTATCGATTTCAAGAAGGAATATATACTCCATCTCAATCCTTTTAGAAAATTCGCGAATCTTATCCCTTAAATATTCGCGAATCCTCTCAAGGAGAGGTGACCGAATGGATTCCTATCATCTCTTCCTCCTGCTTTTAGGCCTTTACATAGCGGTGCTCATCGGCATCGGCCTGCGATCGTCTCGAGGGCAGAGGTCCGTGACCGACTTCTGGTTGGCGGGCCGGGAGATCGGAGCCGGCAACATCGGACTGTCGGCCGCGGCCTCCTGGCTGACGGCTTCCGCCCTCCTCCTGGCCACCGGCCTCTTCCTTTTCATCGGCGTCGGGTCGGTCTGGATCTGGGTCTTTCCCAACGTCGCGGGCCTCCTGATCATCGCGACGATCGCGAAGAGGGTCAAGAACATCCCGGCCATGACCCAGCCGGAGCTTCTGGAGATCAGATACCACCCCATGGTGCGAGCCCCGGTGGCGGTGGCGATCGCCATCACCATGATCCTCTTCGCGGTGACCGACTTCATCGGGTTCAAGCTGG
>DAINAQ010000026.1:0-10944 GCA_036733325.1 Methanothrix sp. | reverse complement strand
CGTCCATGGCGATGTAGAGCTTCTCGCCCTGCTCCCAGGTTCTGAGGAAGAGGGACCCCGCCAGGATGGAGAGGGAGTTGAGCGAGCTTTTGAAGCCGTCGTATCCGAGCCTCGTCACCTGGGCGTGTTTCATCCTCACCGCCACCTCCAGGAAGACGAAGATGTAACGGTATACCATCATCGACAGCTCGACCAGGGAGTCGGGGATTCGGAAGCTTTTGAGGACCGCGAAGATCTCCACCATGGGGGTCGTAAGGGCCAGAAAGAAGAGGCAGCTCATCCCGCTGAGGGTCCTGGAGACGACCAGGATGGAGAGTTCCATTCCATCGGCGCTGGCCCCGATCCGATGGCCTGCAAGGTTGAACGAGAAGATCTCCGGACCGGACCCGAAGAAGAGGAGGATGATAACAGCCCCCAGGAGGGCAAAGCCCAGGGGGGCGACGGCGAGCTCGGCGTAGAATCTGGGGGGGATCTTTCCGAACCGGATCGCGGCAAAGCTCATGGACAGGGCTATGAAGAGGGGGGCCACCGGCGAGGTGGAGGAGACCCCCACCAGGAGGGCCGCGGCAACCAGGGACAGCTTCAGCCTGTTGTTCTTCTTCCGGAGGGGGCTATTGAGGGCGTAGTCGTCCAGGAGGGCGTGGGACAAGGCTCATTCCTCGGCAGATTAATGCGGGGTGCGTTCCTCAGCGGCTCGATGCAAGGTTCATTCCTCAGCAACGCGATGCAGCTCGGCGGATTGTCTTCCCCGGTAGTAGCCGAAGAAGTATCCTATTATGATCGCTCCTATCGCCGCCTGGAGGCTGAAGAGGAGGCTCTCGATCTCGCCGCTGGGCGGCTCAAGTATCGGCTCAAACCAGGGCTCGTAGGTGCCGCCGGTCAGCTCTTCGATCACCCCTTCCGCCTCGCCGTCGGCCCCGCCCCATTCTGCCCCGGTGTTAGATCCGGCGACGTAGAGGAATAAGGCCGCGAAGACCACGATCACCATTACGGCTATTGCTTCCCCTTTCATCCCGAGATCACCTCCCTCAGCTTTCCGAGCCCCTTCTCATCGATCACCTTCAGCCTGACCATGACCTCCCCCCGGACCTGGATGATGTACTTGAATATCAGGGCGGTGACCACCCCCTCCACCATGGCCAGGGGCACCTGGGTTACGGCGAAGACCGTCCCGAAGGCGCCGAAGGATCCGACCACCCCGCCCGTCGCCGAGGGGAAGGCGAGGGCCAGCTGGAGGGAGGTGACCAGGTAGGTGGCCCAGTCCGCCAGGGATGCCGCGAGGAAGATCGAGAGGTAGAAGTTGAGCTTGAGCTTCATGCAGCCTCGATATACCAGGAAGGCGACAGCAGGCCCTGCGATCCCCATGGAGAATACGTTGGCTCCCAGGGTGGTAAACCCGCCGTGGGCGAGGAAGAGGGCCTGGTAGACCAGGACTATCAGGCTCAGGACCGCGGTGAGGGCGGGGCCGAAGAGGATGGCGCCCATACCGGTTCCGGTGGGATGGGAGCAGGATCCGGTGACCGAGGGGAGCTTGAGGGAGGAGAGGACGAAGATGAAGGCCCCGGCGAGGGCCAGGAGGGGGAGGATCTCCCTCCTCTCCTTCACCAGCCTGTTCATCCTGTAAATTCCGTAGGCAACGACGGGGAGGGAGAGGGCATACCAGACCTCCCACCAGGGATGGGGCAGGAAACCTTCCATGATGTGCAAACTATCACTTCCTACTCGGAGGGCTTTATCGACTGCGAGGTGGGAGATCATGCCTTATAAAGTTTGCTTGAGATGGAATCAATTAACTTTATTTGAGGTTGGGGAGGTCGACGGGAACCTCGCCTGCCAGCTCGATGAACCCGTCCCGGTAACGGGCGGCGAGGGCGATCGGCTCCACGCCTCCGGAGGCAGCCGCCCTGAGGGCAGCCCCGAAGTTGGGGTCGGTCTCGTCGTTGGGCATGAGAACTCTCGCCTCCTCCCTCTGGACGACGAAGATGATGGAGGTTCGATAGCCCTGCAGGCGGGAATTGAGAAGCTCCACGAGGTGGCGGCGTCCCCTCTCGGTGGGGGCGTCGGGGAAGAGGCGACCCCGTCCCGCACCAGGGTGCAGCTCTTCACCTCCACAAGGCGGGGCCTCTCGCCCGCCAGGAGGAAGTCGAGCCTGCTTTCCCCAAAAGACGGCTCAGACCGGAGGAGGCTGTAATCTGAGAACCCCGGGAGATCGCCGGATTCGAGGGCCCCTCGGATGAGCCGATTTGGAATTCGCGAGTCCACCACCACAGTTCCACCGTCCATGACCACGGCGAAGAGGTCGAACTTAGTCTTTCGCCGGTCCGGATTTTTCGCTGGGAGGAGGAGAACCTCCGCTCCGGGGACCAGGAGCTCCTTCAGCCTTCCGGGATTTGGAAGGTGGCAATTGATGATCTCAGTTTCTTCTTCTGCTTCGCCCTGGCCCTCCGCCGGCTCTGCCAGTACCGAGAACCTGCTCGTCCTGGAGAGGAACCTCCCTCTCACCATATCCCCCTCGATCTTCAGCCGGACGACCATTATTTTCGCCCTATGCCGAGAGCCCTTAAATATGGTGCAGTTCCTTTCTTCGGCCATTGAACCGGATATTCAAGGTCAGCGAGCTGAACTCCCGGATCCGGGAGAGGATCACCACCGACCATCGGCTCTGCGACCTCTGGGCGAGGGGCGAGCTCTCGAACGTCGTCAACCACCGTTCGGGCCACCGTTACTTCACCCTCAAGGACGGGGATGCCCAGATCTCCTGCGTCCTCTTCCGTGGCAATTGCGGCGGCATCGACTTCCAGCTTGCCGACGGGCTGAACGTCCTGGTATACGGGGACGTGGAGTTCTACCGTCCTCAGGGAAGGGTCCAGATCCTGGTGAAGGCTGCGAGGAGGGACTCCGGCCTGGGGGAGAAGCACCTGGAGCTGGAGCTTTTGAAGGAGAGGTTGGCCGCCGAGGGGCTCTTCGACGCCGAAAGGAAGAGGGCGATCCCCGCCTATCCGGCTTGCATCGGAGTCGTAACCTCCCCCGACGGGGCGGCGTTGAGGGACGTTCTGAGGATTCTGGGGTCCTCCTGCCCGGCCAAAATCGTCATATCCCCCGCTCTGGTCCAGGGGGAAGGCGCCCAGGAGTCCATCGCCGCGGCCATATCCGCCCTCCAGGGGAGGGCCGATGTGATCATCGTGGGGAGGGGCGGCGGCTCGGCGGAGGATCTCTCCGCCTTCAACTCTGAGCTGGTGGCGAGGGCGATCTATGGGTCCACTCCCCCCATCATCTCGGCGGTGGGCCACGAGACGGATGTGACCATAGCCGACTTCGTGGCCGACCTGAGAGCCCCCACCCCCTCGGCGGCGGCGGAGATGGTCCGCCCCGACGTGGAGGGGCTTAGGGAGCATCTGGGAGGGATGGAGGCGAGGATGATCCGGTCCCTCTCGGTGAGCCTGGAGCGGAGGCGTCAGAGGTTTACAGACCTGGGAAGAGCCCTCTCCGGGAGGAGGATGAGGGGCATCGTCTCCGAGGAGAGGCAGAACCTCGACCGGATGATGGATCGGTTGGTCTCTGCGGAGGACCGACTTGTGGATCAGCTCGCGGGAAGGCTGGAGCTGGCGGCGGGAAAGCTCGACTCTCTCAGCCCCCTATCCACCCTCTCTCGAGGCTACTGCATCGCCCTTTCTGAGCGGGGTCTGGCCAGGCGGACCTCGGATCTGGCCTCGGGCGAGCTCTTTGAGCTGGTCTTCGCTGACGGGAGGCTACTCTGCCGGTCGCTTGGAGAGCGGGTGGATTGAAGATGATGAAGGTGAAGGTTTGATGGAGATGACGAGATGACCGGTGAAGTATCTGATGACCTGAGCCTGGAGGGGTCTCTGGCGGAGCTTGAGGGGGTCGTCCGGCAGCTGGAGGATGGAGACCTGACCCTGGAGGAGAGCCTGAAGGCCTTCGAGAGGGGGGTCTCCCTGGTGCGAAGGTGCAACTCCCTCCTGGACGGGGCGGAGCAGAGGATAGAGATCCTGACCGGCGAACTCCCGGAGGATCTTACGCGGTGAGATAGAGTGACGGAGATGGCCGATCGGAAAAGCGTCTTCACCAGGCGGACCGTATCCCTGCTGGAGGCAGGGGAAGCGGCCAGGATCGTCGTCTTCGGCGATTCCATATCGGCGGGGTTTGCCGTCCGTCGGGGCTTCGACCACTTCTGGATGGGGATGCTCAAAGAGAAGTATCCCCAGGCCGCTATCGCCATGATCAACGAAGGGGTCTGCGGAGACACCAGCTTCGACGGCCTGGCCAGGCTCGACTGGTCGGTCGTCGCCCACAGCCCCGACCTGGTCACGGTGAACTTCGGCATCAACGACATGTATATGGGGATCCGGCTCAGGGAATTCAAGAGCAACCTGATCGAGATCGCCGAGAAAATCATCGAGGGATCGAAGAGCGAGCTTCTCCTCCTCAGCTCCGAGCCCCTGCTTACGCCCAGGTTCGATCGATTCGTCCTCAGCTACTATCAGATCCTGGAAGACGTGGCCGAGGAGATGGGGGTGGGGTTCGTCGACGTCTGCGGAGCCTGGATGCAGCGGGTAGCAGGCGGAGTCCCGCTCGAATCCCTGATCCTTCCCGGCCTCGACCATCCGAATGAGCAGGGGTACAAAATCATCGCCGAAGAGCTGATGCGCTTCTTCTAGTCATCTAGCTCTTCTGGCCCGGACCCTGGCGGTCCACCTCCACCCTCTCATTTCACGTTTTGCCCTCCATCTCGTCGACGAAGGCGTTCCACCTCTTGACGTCGTTCACCTTCTTCTTCACCGCCTCCCGGCCCAGGTCGGTTCTGTGCTCCTTCTTCTCCAGGATCTCCTTGAGGTCCATCAGGGTCCTGATGACGGCGGCGGTCTCCTCGAAGAGCCGGTGGGCCTCCTCTCGGGTCAGCCGGGCCTCTTTCAGCTTTCCCTCGTCTCGGGTCTCCTTCGCCTTCAGGAGCCGGATCAGCTCCTTTATCTCCGTCTCCTCCTTCTCGGAGAGGTCCCGCTCGTGGATCAGCCTCCAGATGAGGTGGCGGAGGTCGATGACCCCTTTCGCCGGGTGGACCTCGGGCGGGAGGTCGCTCGGCTTGATCTGGATCTTTTCCATCTCCTCTCTCAGGAGGTTGGGGTCGATCTCGAACTTGTCGGGGTCCTGGACCCCCACCCAGACCAGGGTCCGGTGGAGGTTGGCGAGGAGCTGGTTTCTCTCGCGCTCGGTGAGGAGATCGCCGAGGCCGGAGGCTTCGGGGTCGGGGTTGGTGGGATTTTGGGACATTTTATCTATCCTGCACTCCTTATCGTCTTTATTCTCTTATTTTGGCGCTAATTAAAGGTTGTCTGAGTTGCACGATGTTTCTTTTAACATTCGTGTTTCTAGTTGGTTGGTGGCATGTGCGTAAAAGGGTTGATGGAGGATCGAGGGGATGCACAGGTGGTCGAGGTTTGTGGGATGGTAGTGAAATACTGTGATGCAATTCCCTCTAGGGAGTTCGAGGTTTATACGTTGTCGTAAAATATTAGAGACTTTTTCAAGAGAAGATCGAGTATTTCGATTTACTCGTTCTAATATCCCATTTAAGCCCCAAATCCGATTATAAGCGCCTTTTTGCCCCGTAAATCTCCAAATCTTCTCCTTTTGCCTCTTTTTCTCAACGATTTTTAGATAGCATCCGCTATCTTCAGATAACTATCGCATTTTTTAGTGTGAATAACTGATACAGATTTATACGCGATGGCTGCAACAATCATTTTACCATGAACCCTTTTCATAGTTGTAACCAGAACCCTGCCTGCTCCAAAAACTCGTTTTATAACCGCGAAGGGTCTTTCTCCAGGTGATCTCAGCTTACTTATCAGCCGGTTCCGTTCATTTTCGAGTTCGTCCAACGGTCTTTCCGTTGTCCTTCTCTTCATAGTGAAATCCTCACCCTTTGCCTGCACCCCAAAATATCCCTTATCTCTAAGCACCACCTCTCCTGGAATGGAAATTCTTGGTCCACGTGCCCAAGTTGTGAGACAGATCAAGGATCGTGTATCGTTTATGGGATTTCTTGGTTTTCCGAGGCAGGTCCCTGATTCCAGCGCGGTATGGCTGTGGTGAGCCGGAGGCGGGCGATGGAGCTTATCGCTCTATCTCTTTAGGGATGAGATGACATAGAGCAGAATGGACGGGGAGATGGAGGAGGATAGATCTCCTTGCCCAAAGATTAATACGGAAGTCAGTCATATCATATCCCAGATTGCGGATATCGAGGTTCTAGGAGGTGAAAATGGAATGAAAACTTCAGGAATTGTGGCACTTCTGGCGGTGCTCCTGGCTCTGGCGACGGCGGCCCCGGCAGCGGGGATGTTCGAAGGGATCAGTGGAGGGCCGTCCATGAGCTACGCGGGGGTCTCGGGGTCGATGGACGGCGTCTTCGCTCGATACACCGAGCCGCCGACCTTTCCGGCTCCCTGGCCCATGACCGGCGAGGATTTCTGTGCCATGGTCGCAGCCCACCTGGCCGATCCCCCCAAAGCCTGGGATTGGTGAGGGACCCGACCACAGAGGACGATCGAAAGCCCGGCTCCCCTGGGGGGGGCCGGGCTTCGAACGGTCGGGATCTGCGGGATGCGGCATAGTGCTGGCAGGCGCCGCCACCGCCGGGCCCCTGGCGTCTGAGCGGTCGGGCAAGAATTCGGGGGGACGGCTTTGCAACGGGGAAGACTCCGATGGACCGCAACGCATCGCATGTTGATCAAACGAATTCTTTTTGGGGGGCTTTCGGTCCGGCTGAACGCGTTTGTTGGCCTCGGCAGTGCTAAGATGCAGACCCAAGAAACGCAAGACGCAGAGGTGCTAGTCGATCTTTCCCAGCCAGAAGTCTTTGCCATTGCTTATCTCATCCTCGTGGATGCGCACCAGCCGCAGGGTTACAGGCCATGGGCCATTGAAGACGATGGCCCGGTTGTAGCGGTCGTGAACGTTAGCTGCGTTGGGGTCGCCGGGGAGCCATCGATACATGATCATGGAATGCTCGGCTCCGCCCGGGCCTCGCCGCTCCAGATAGTCTCCGGGCTTCGGTATGTAACGCTCATTCGATGTCGCGTGGACGAAGTCCTGCAGACGGGTCCCGCTGTTGTAACGGTATAAGGTGCCCTCCGCCTTGAATAGATCGTGGAGCTGCTGGGTGGCCACTATGTCGCGCAGACTCCTGCCATTGACCTTGATATCGGCTTCGCTGTAATACCAGGAGACGAACTCGCTGCACAGCTCGTCTATTTCTCCCCGGTATTTGGGATTGCTGCCGTACTGATCCTGCCCCTGGCCGTCGCTGCCGCTTTTCCCGAGATCCTCTGCCACCATGCGGATCACCGCAGGATCGGTCTCCTCGATCCCGGACCAGGCGTACCGAGAGCGTTTCGCAAACTCGTCCAGACAGATCTCGTCGTATCCTGAGAGGAGACTCATGCCGATCCGCCAGTCGACGATTGGAATTTCCGCATGATTGAGGTGGCCGGGGGATTCGCCTGGCGGATTCTGATAGCGCATGATGATCTGCAGCCGGTCGATGGGCAGAGTGGTGCTACCGCCCCGGTTTTCCAGAAAGAGCCGGTCCCAGTAGCTGCGGTTGCCGGTATCTGCGAGAGACCTCAAGGAATTGATCCCGTCGGGGAAGGAATCGCTCTCCCAGCGCAAAGTTCCGGTCTTTCGGAAGGAGATCTTCAGGCGGTTCCGCCGGCCGGCGTGGTTCTGAAAGGTCAGATGGCGGCTGAAGGAAGAGTGTGCCGGCCGCTTCGACATGTCGATGATTATTTTCGGTTCCAGGGGGTAGTTTTCTGCTGCTAGCTTCTTCATGTCTGACATTTATCGCATTCCTCCTTTTCGCAATGGCTCTTATTCCCGGTGTCTTTTTTCGATTCGGCAGAACGGGGCCGAGATCCGCCACACTCGGCAATTTTAGAGACCCATCATATAAATGAATTGTTCATCCTCGTTTTTGTGGAACTCCGGCTCGGAGTCGGCGCCGAGAGATGAGGGCAGAAGGAGGATGTGGAGGTGGAGGAGGTGGAGGCGGCGAGGTAGAAGTGGAGGAGAGGGGCACCGCTCTGGCCACCACTCCGATCACCGCCCTGGAGCTGTACCGGGGTGCTCATCTCTCGGCAGATCTCGATAGAAATCTCGCGGCGGCGAAGAAGCTCCTCGCCGCCCTCATCGTCCTCCCCCTGGACGACTAGGCCTGCACCGTCTTCGGCGCGCCCTCTCCGCCCGGCTCCGTCCGAGGGGAAGAGGATCGGAGAGTTCGATCAGGTGATCGCATCAATCGCCCTCTCCCGCGACCGGGAGATCGTGACCGGGGACGGGCACCTTTCAGAGGTTCCGGAGCCGGTGGTGGTGGGGTGGCAGAATGGGTGGGCTCCCTCCTTGGACCGCATATAGCAATCTGTCCGGTGTCGCGGACCAAAAATGGGGCTGGTAGACATTCCATCTGTCATCAAAAAGGTTCGGCCCAATAGACGCCTTCGACCGTCGGCGCATTATCGGACCCGATCCCTGATGGTTGCATCTCCGGCCAGACCACAGAATGGAAGTTTGCAGCCGGACCACGGAGAATAACAGTCCCAGCCAGATCCCGGCAGAATGGCTGTTCCAGCCAGACCACAGAGGTCGTCTCGCTCTTCATCAGACTGGCTCAGGGAAGGCGGTCATCCCGCCGGAGAGAACCCGGTCATGGACCGACCCTCCAGCTGGAGGGCCCTTACCAGCTCGCCGGCCTTTCGTTCATCCTCTGCCCTGGAGATGACCTTGACCCGGTCGAGCCTGATCCGCCTCCCGCAGGGGCAGGTCCTGGTGGCGGCGCCCTCCTCGGCGTAGAGGTGGCGCCCGCACCCCGAGCACCTGAATATCAGGTACATCAAAAGAGGTCAAATGGAAGATATCGGGTTACTCGCTGACGAGGACGGCGTTCACGACCCCATCCTGCCCCGGCCTGCTGGTCACCCGAGCGTCTCCCGCGTCGGTCTTGATGACGGCGCCCCTGGTGATTATGTTTCGTCTGATGTAGTTGAGGTTGGCGCTGTTGTCCTTGACGCTCTCTATCTTCGCCATCCTGGACTTTCCGGTCTTGGGATCGGCCACGCAGGCTACATTGCACCTCAGGAGCCTGGACTTGGAGTTGCCTCCCCGGGTCCTTATCTCCTTCTTTCTGGTGGCCTCGACGTTGGGCTCTCCGGCCTCTCTTCCCAGCTCATGCTTCTGCTTTCCCCGGTTTGAGATCAGCCTTCCGCCGGTGAACTTCCTCTTTGAACTTCCTTGAAACTTCATACTATACCCCGGACCGGGGATAGTCATGGGGGGCGATATTTATACCTTTGGCTGTCGTCTGGCGGCATCCTCTTCAAGCGAGCCTCAATCAGCGTTCTCAGCCAGGAATGGATGACCCAGAGAGCCAGCCAGCGGGCCTTCTTCAGTCGGTCGCCGTCGATGAAACCAAACCATTAATATGCTAGGGGACCCCAGGGGGCTGAGAAATGGGTCTGGCCGGCAGCCAATGGCGAAAAAAAGGCCGGGACCATTTGAGGGCAGGTTATCGATGGCGACGATCGACGAGCAGATCCAGGCGATAGAAGAAGAGATCTTCAACACCCAGAAGAACAAGGCCACAGAGCACCACATCGGAAAGCTGAAGGCCAAGATAGCGAAGCTCAAGGCCCAGCAGGAGCTCCAGAGGATCAGGGGAGCCGGCGGCGCCAGGGGCTACTACGTCAAAAAGTCGGGAGACGCCACCGTGGCCCTGGTGGGATACCCCTCCGTGGGCAAGTCCAGCCTCCTCAACCGGCTGACGGCGTCCGACGCCGAGGTGGGAGCATACCATTTCACGACCCTGGAGGTGATCCCGGGGGTGATGGACTACAAGGGGGCCAAGATCCAGATCCTGGACATGCCCGGGATCATAAAGGGGGCCTCCAAGGGGAAAGGGCGAGGCAGAGAGGTGATCACCGCAGCGAGGGCCGCAGACATCATCCTTCTCATGGGGGACGTCTACAACTACCGCCTCGACGTCCTGGAGCGGGAGCTCTACGACGCCGGGATCAGGCTCGACCGGGAACCCCCCGACATCACCCTCAGCCCCTCGGAGAAGGGGGGCATAATCGTCCGAAACACCGTACCTCTCACCAGGATGAGCGAGGTGGAGATCGCCGAGATCCTACGGGCCTACGGGATCGTCAACGGGATCATAACCATCCGGGAGAACGTCGACACCGAGACCCTGGTCGACTTTCTAGCCGGAAACAGGATCTACGTGCCCCAGCTCGCCGTGATCAACAAGATCGATCTCGAGTACGACGACGTCCGGGAGGACATAAAGAACACCATCGGCCGCGACTTCATACCCCTCTCCGTAGAGAAGGAGGTCGGGGTCGAGGAGCTGAAAGAGCTGATATACGACACCCTCGGATTCATCAGGGTGTACCTGAAGCCCCAGAGGGGGAAGGCAGACATGAAGGAGCCCCTGGTGATCCTGGACGGCTCCACGGTGAGGACGGTCTGCGAGCATCTTCACCGGGACTTCGTCCGTTTATTCAGGTACGCCAAGGTCTGGGGAAAGAGCGCCAAGTTCCCCGGTCAGTCGGTGGGCTTCGACCATGTCCTCGCCGACGAGGATATCCTCACCATCGTGGTTCGGGGGAAGTAACAGCCGACATGAAGATCATGCTATCCTTTCCCCATTTGTCTCATTAAATCTCCAACATCTTCCTCATCGGGCATAATATCCCGGCTGAGGGGTAAGACCTTATATATCCGCCATCCACCTTTTGAACTGAGATCATCATCTTAACTTCGACCGGATGAGTGCAAAGATGTCGAGGCGGATCATCGTTTTATGTATGGCGGCGCTGCTTTTTGCGGGCGTCGCCTCCGGATTGAGTGGGGGAAAAGAGCGGCCCATCA
>DAINAQ010000025.1:0-11657 GCA_036733325.1 Methanothrix sp. | reverse complement strand
ATCCACAACATCCCCGAGGGGGTCGCCTGCTCCGTCCCCCTCTACTGCGCCACCGGCGACCGGCGGAAGTCGTGCCTCTACTCGTTTTTGGCGGGGATGGCCGAGCCCTTGGGGGCGATAGTCGCGATCCTCGTCCTCCTCCCCATCCTCACCGACTTCGTTCTCGCCGCCTCCATCGCCTTCGTCTCGGGGATCATGGTCTTCATCTGCTTCGACGAGCTGATACCCATCGCCAACTCCTACGGCGACGAGCACCTGACGAACATTGGCCTCATCGCCGGGATCTTCGTCATGATGATCGCCCTCGCAGCATTCCATTGACAGCCTCTACGACCTCTCCGACCCCACGCCCCTTCCTCCACCCCCTTCCTCATCTACGACCTATCTTACGTCCTTGCGTCCTCTTCAGCGACTGATCTGTTTGGTCTTTTCAGAACTTCTCGTCATGCTGCTGCCTCCGACGATGCCCGGCAGAGTCGGATGGAACCTTTCTCGCCCCGGCTCTGCTGGAAGGGGGTTGGCATAATCAGCTATTTGTAAATAACAATCAATAACACGTGACAACCTTTATTAACCAGAAATCCCACTGACGACGATTAGACGACGATGACCTATGGAGAGATGATGGTTTTTCGGCTGCAGACGATCTTCGACTTTGAGCTTGAGAACGCCGCGGAGGACGAGGTGGCCCCATGATCCCGGACTGGATGAAGGAGACGAACGGCGCAAACGGCGGCCCCTTTGAGGTCCCGCCAGCCGTAGCGGGCGCGAGAGAGAGTGGGAAGAAGCCGAGATCGAGCTTCGTCAAAAAGACGATCGACGGCGTATTCAAATTCTTCCAGGAGGCCCTGGTCACCGAGACCTTCACCAAAAGGGACGGCCTCCTCCAGAGCCTCGACCCCCGGGTGAAGCTCTTATCGATCCTCGCCGTCGTCTTCGCCGTCTCCGTGACCAGAGACCTCCGTCTCCTCGCCCTGGTCTACCTCCTCTCCCTCCTCTTCGCCCACCTGAGCAGGATAGGAGTCGGATTCTTCATCAAGAGGGTCTGGCTCTTCGTCCCCTTCTTCGCGGGGGTGATCGTCATCCCCGTCATCTTCAACCTCTTCCTCCCCGGCGACCCCCTCTACCACATCGCCGACCTTCCCCCCGGAGCCAGTTTGGGGCCCTGGGCCCTGCCCGACTCGATCTACATCACCGAGCAGGGCGTGGCGGCAGCCGTCACCTTCACCCTGAGGGTGGCCACGGCGGTCTCCGCCGTCGTCCTCCTCTTCCTCACCACCCCCCAGCAGCTCATCTTCAAATCCCTGCGATCCCTCAGGGTCCCCAAAGTGTACGTACTAACCATGGCCATGGCCTACCGTTACATATTCCTCTTCATGGAGATGATCAGGGATCTGCACATCGCCAAGAAGAGCCGGACGATAAAGAGCCTCAGCCTTCGGGAGGAGCAGAGATGGGTCGGAGGCAGGATAGGCTACATGCTGATAAAGTCCCTGGACATGAGCGAGAAGGTTCACATGGCCATGGTCTCCAGGGGATACTCCGGCGACGTCCGGATCATGCACGACTACCACCTCCGGAGGCGCGACTACGCCGCGGCAACCTCCGCCCTGGCTCTGAGCCTGACCCTCATTCTGGTCTCCCTCAACGCCATCCAAATATGAGGTATCCCGAGGTTTTCGATTATTAGCGAGTTCACGAGGTTTCGACCATGCCCATCATATTCGATCTCAAAGACGTTTCCTACTCCTACCTGGGAAAGTTCGAGGCTCTGTTGGGGATCAACCTCTCCATATCCCAGGGCGAACAGGTCTCCCTCATCGGGACCAACGGCTCGGGGAAGTCCACCCTGCTCTCGATACTGGACGCCCTCATCTTCCCCACCTCCGGCGAGTTTCTCGCCTTCGGCCGGCCGGTGGAGGAGGAGATCTTCGACTCCCTGGCCGAGAGCGAGTTTCGGACTTTCTTTCGAAAGCGGGTCGCCTTCGTCTTCCAGAACTCCGACGTCCAGCTCTTCAGCTCTTCGGTCTTCGACGAGATCGCCTTCGGCCCCCTCCAGCTGGGGATGACCCAGGAGGAGGTGGCCGAGCGGGTCGATTCCGTCATGGGCCTGGTCGAGATCTCAAAGCTCCGGGACCGGGCCCCTCACACCCTCAGCGGCGGGGAGAAGAAGAAGGTCTGCATAGCCTCGGCCCTGGCAACAAACCCCGAGGTCCTCCTCCTGGACGAGCCCACGGCAGGGCTCGACCCCCGGACCCAGCTCTGGCTGATCGAGCTCTTTTCGGAGCTGGGGCGGGCGGGAAAGACCATCGTGGTGGCCACCCACGACCTGGACACCGTCGAGCACATCAGCAAGCGGGCGGTGGTGATGGGCGAGGACCACACCATCAAGGCGGACCGGAGCTCCTGCGACGTCATCGGCGACCTGGACCTCCTCCTGGCGGCAAACCTGATCCACAAGCACATGCACCGCCACGGCACCGTCTACCAGGAGCACTACCATCCTCAGCATCACCTTCATCGGGAAGATCATAAGTAGGAGCCGTCTGATAATTTTGAGAGATCATTGAGACGATCGTCTCCTCGGCTCCGTCGCCGTTCGCGATGGAACCTTTGTCTTTGATCCGATCCACCGATCTGAGCCTTCGACAAACTCGCATTTAATTTATTGTAACGGAAAACCCTGCCCGACCGATCTAGTAATATTATAAAATAAATCAATCTCAATTTGTGTTGAATTGGATAGATATTTATACCCATAATCGTCAGTTATTCAACGGTGATGCTATGCACATACCAGATGGCTATCTCGGGCCATACACTTATGTCGCCATGTGGATTATCATGATACCGATATGGCTCTACGCTGGGCAGAGGCTCAGCCGGGAACTGAGGACTCGCCAGGTGCCGCTCCTGGCCCTGGCCGCTGCCTTCTCCTTCGTGATAATGATGTTCAACATGCCCATCCCCGGCGGGTCCACCGGCCACGCCGTGGGCGGGGCGATCGTGGGGATCGTCCTGGGCCCCTGGGCAGGGGTGATCTCCATATCCGTCGCCCTGATCCTCCAGGCTCTGATCTTCGGGGACGGCGGCATCACCGCCATCGCCGCCAACTGCTTCAACATGGCGGTGGCGATGCCCTTTGCCGCCTACTACGTCTACAAGATCATAAGCGGAAGCTCCGAGATCACATCGTCAAAGAGGGTCATCGCCTCGGCGATTGCAGGCTATGTCTCCTTGACTTTGGCTGCAGGCCTCACCGGCTTCATGTTCGGGATTCAGCCCCTCCTCCACACCGACCCCAGCGGCGTGCCCCTCTACATGCCCTATGGCCTCAACATCGCCCTTCCCGCGATGCTGGCCGAACACGTCTTCTTCTTCAGCTTCGTGGAGGCGATCGTGACAGCACTGATCTTCGTCTATATCCAGAAGACCGATCCCACTCTCCTGATGTACGACCGGCCTAATTCGAAGAGACTGGCAAAAGGAGCCGCCGCCTGAGGTGAGGATTTATGGAGAAGTCGATAAGAAATCTGTTCATCGGACTGTTGATCCTAATGGTCCTCGTACCTCTGGGGCTTCTCGCCACCGGGGAGACCTTCGGAGAGTGGGGGAACGAGGAGATCGAAGAGAAGTTGGGGTACGTCCCCTCGGGGCTTGAAGAGCTCTCCAGCTTCTGGCAGAGGGCGCCCCTCCCCGACTACGCCTTCGAGGGCGACGAGTCCACCCGTGGAGCGGTCATCGCCTACATCCTCTCTGCGGCGATAGGCGTCCTCGTCGGCGGAGGCTTCCTTTACTTCCTGGGCAAGAAGATGGCAAAGAATTGAAGACGAAGGACTGAACGGACAAGGCGGGGATCTCTCCTCCAAATCAGGGAGGGAGAAGGCCCCCGTCTTCAGCTTTCTGTTCAATCATCCCTTTCTCTGTTTAAATCCTCCCTTTCTCTGTTCAATCATCGCTTTTCTTTTCGAGATCATACCCATGCCTCACTTGCCTCCCTCCATCTCCTCCACCGCCTTCTCCACCGCCCTGGAGCCCTTCTTCCGCAGCTCTCCGGAGAGCTTGGCGTAGTACTTCATGGTGTCCGGGGTTACCGAGGGTCCGACATCCTCCAGGGCCGCAAGAAAGTGTCTCTGTCGTACCTCCACCGCGTTCATGTCCTCCCGGAGGGCCAGACGTCCCGCCTTCCTGCAGATGGAGGCGATGTCGGCTCCGGTGTACTGGTCGGTCCTGCCGACCAGGTCGGCCAGGTCGAAGTCTTCGGCCAGGGGCATCTTGCCGGTGTGGACGGCGAAGATCTTCTTCCTCGACTCGGCGTCGGGGACCGGGACCATGATCAATTCATCGAACCGGCCGGGCCTGATCAGAGCCGGGTCGATGATGTCGGGGCGGTTGGTGGCGGCGATCACCACCACCCCCCGGAGCTCCTCCATCCCGTCGATCTCGGAGAGGAGCTGGTTTACGATCCGCTCGGTGACGTGGGGCTCACCGGTCCCCCCGCCCCGGACCGGGGCGAGGGAGTCCAGCTCGTCCAGGAATACGATCGCCGGGGCCACCTGCCTGGCCTTCCTGAAGATCTCGGCGATGTGCCGCTCGCTCTCCCCGTACCATTTGGAGAGGATCTCGCTCCCTTTGGTGGTTAGGAAGTTGGCGTTGGACTCGTTGGCCACGGCCTTGGCCAGGAGCGTCTTTCCCGTCCCCGGCGGACCGTAGAGGAGGACGCCCTTGGGTGCATCGATTCCTAGCCTTCTGAAGTTCTCGCCGTAGACCAGGGGCCACTCCACCGCCTCCACCAGGAGCTGCTTCACCTCCTCCAGGCCGCCCACGTCGGCCCAGGTGACGTTGGGCACCTCGATCAGGATCTCCCGCAGGGCGCTGGGAGAGACCTCGTGCATCGCCGACTCCAGGTCGTCCCTGGTCACCACCAGCTCCTCCAGGATCTCTCGTGGTATCGTCGGAAGGTCGAGGTCGATCTTGGGGAGGACCCGCCGCAGGGCGTTCATGGCCGCCTCCCGGGTGAAGGCGGCAATGTCCGCTCCGACGAAGCCGTAGGTGAGGGTGGAGAACTCCTCCAGGTCCACGTCCTGAGCGAGAGGCATCCCCCGGGTGTGGATCTGGAGGATCTCGCGCCTCCCATCGAAGTCGGGGACCCCGAGCTCGATCTCCCGGTCGAACCTGCCGGGCCTTCTCAGGGCCGGGTCCACGGCGTCGGGCCTGTTCGTCGCCCCGATGACGATGACGTTCGCCCTCTCCTTGAGGCCGTCCATCAGCGACAGGAGCTGGGCCACCATCCTCCGCTCCATCTCCCCTGCCACCTCCTCCCTCTTGGGGGCGATGGAGTCGAGCTCGTCCAGGAAGATGATGGCAGGGGCGTTCCGCTCCGAATCCTCGAAGATCTCCCGGATCCTCTTCTCGGACTCGCCGTAGTACTTGGAGACGATCTCCGGGCCGTTGATGGAGGCGAAGTGGGCGCTGGACTCGTTGGCCACGGCCTTGGCCAGCATCGTCTTTCCCGTCCCCGGAGGGCCGTGGAGGAGGACGCCCCTGGGCGGATCGATCCCCAGCCGCTCGAAGAGCTCGGGGTGCTTGAGGGGGAGCTCGATCATCTCCCGGACCCTCTGGATGGCGTGCTTCATCCCGCCCAGGTCCTCGTAGACGACGTCGGCGGCTGCCTTGGAGTCCACGGCCTTGGACACCAGCTCCACCTCCGTCTTCTCAACGATCCTGACCGTCCCCGCAGGCACAGTGGAGACGACCCTCATCTTCACCTCGCCCAGGCCGAAGGCCGATGCCTTATCGGGCCTTCTGAAGATCTCGTCGAACATGGTGTCTTTCCCGGTGGCTAGATCGCCCGGAGGCCGCCGGAGGGTGGTGGTGGAGATGACGTCCCCCCTGGAGAGGGGCCTTCCCAAAAAGACCTTCCGCAGGGCGTCGCTGGGGATGGAGATCTGAATTCCCCGGCCCACCGGAGCGAGAGTGACCCTCTCCGCGGGTCGCCATTCGGCCCTGGAGATCTCGACGAACTGGCCGATCCCTGCGCCCACATTCGACCTGATGAGGCCGTCGATCCGAGCGACGTCCATCTCCTCGTCGGTGGGGTAGGCCTTCACCGCGAGAGCGCTTGCAGACTTGGTCCCCCTGATCTCCACCAGGTCGAAATCGCTCAAGCCCAGCTCGGCCATCTGCCGCTCGCTTATTCGAACGATCCCCTTTCCCACGTCCCTCTGGTCAGCCTCAATGATCTTGAGCCGGATGGATTCGGAGTCGGTCATCTCTTTAACACCCTCTGGGCCTCCATTTATGAACGAGTTTGTAGTTAAGTATTCTCCTCTGTTCTGACTTTATTGAGATTCGTCAGGATCAGTCGGAGTTGGAAGGGGTAATTTTTTTTTGGTGATATTTTGGGTTTAGGGCAAAATCTGGTTTTAGTTTGGGGCAAAATCTGGTTTTAGTTTGGGGCAAAATCTGGTTTTATCATGTAGGAGACAACATCTTTTACATATTCTGTCATGCGAAACATGTCTCCTAAAGGACCATATCCTCCATCAAATACTGCACCCCGTGGCCCCATAACTTGTAAAAGTCCTTGGCCCTGCAAACTAATGCAGAGATGTCGAGCACGTACTTTTTCGATTAGCTCTTTTTTTTGCGATATCCTCAATACGAATGTTATTTGATAATACGAAATTTTTATAATATGTCTAAATACCATTATCTGATCCAGCGTGAGCGATGCCACTGAATCAAAGACGTAAGCTTTCTCGTCCAGATCGCGATCGTCTTTGATCATATCATTACATCGAATACAGTGGCCCTGGAAGGTACAATTTCGAGTTTGGCTCCCTGCGAACCGAAGAGAAAAAAGAATCAGAACCTGAACCTATTGTTAGAGATGTATCGTTCTATATCGGGACAGAGATATACAAAGATCAAGCGGATATTGCCTGCCTTATGCCAGATGACTCTACGCTCGCCCTCGTTGTAGTATCACTATCCAGCTCAAGTACAGAGAGACTTTTCCAGACATTGGAAATCGAAGAAATCCCATCATCCCAAGACGAGAGGTGCTCTGCCCCACTCTTATCATTTTTGATTCCCCTGTCCGTTTACGTCTAGCGGACTTAGGGGAACAACCTCGTATCGCGAGATGTATTCTCAGGCATGGTGGATCTTGTTGCAGCGTCAAGGTCAAGCACAATCATATAGAATATAAATATGTTAATTTATCTGATAGTAGCTTCAACATTTGAAGTAGACTGAGGGCTAAGAATGTGAATAGGACTAAGTATCAAAACTCCTCCTTATCGCCTCGAGGGAGATCTTCCCCTCGTGGACCGCCGTGGCTACCAGGGCTCCGGCGAGGCCCAGCTCCTCCAGCCGATCCAGGTCCGATGAGTCTTTCACCCCGCCTCCCAGGAGGAGGGGGTGGTCGGAGAGATCTGCGGCCTTTCGGAGAAAAGCCTCATCCAGGCCCATCGATGTTCCCACCCGGTCCAGGGAGAGGAGGATGATCTCATTTATGGGGAGCGGGTTCAGCCTTCCGATCAGATCGAGGGGAGGTACCTTGAGGGCGGGGTCGCGGGTCAGCACCTCGCCCCCGAATAGATCCAGGCTGACGGTGAATTCTCTTTTTGACGACGCCTCCTCTATCAGGCCGAGAGACCCCGTCTCCGTCCCCATGACCGGCCTGACCGAGAGCGGCAGGAGGTCCGCCTCTCCCAGAGACGATATCCCGATGTCGGCCATCGTCTCGGCCTTCCCGGCCATCTCGCCGATCAAATCCAGGTTCTCGCCGGAGCCCGTGATCCTGTTCAGGTCGGCGACGTAGACCTCTTTTGGCCGCAGCTCCTCCAGGATGGAGAGGGGGTCGGAGGTCCCGACCACCTTGCTCGACATCGCGATCGGCTGATATTTCTCCCGCTCTCCCCGAACGGCGTGGACCGCCGAACCGTTAAATAGGTCGAGGACAAAGACGCAGCGCGTCATGATTTTACAAAAAGAGGATGGGACGATATGAGGTTGTTGGTCAGTCCAATTAATATCGAAGAGGCGGAGGCGGCGATGGCGGGAGGAGCGGACATCCTGGACGTCAAAAATCCCCGGGAGGGATCCCTGGGGGCGAACTTCCCCTGGGTGATAAGGTCCGTCGCCGCAGTCTCCGCCGGGAGGCTTCCCGTCAGCGCCACCATCGGCGACTTCGACTACAAGCCCGGGACCGCCAGCCTCGCCGCCCTGGGGGCCGCCTTCTCCGGGGCCGATTACATCAAGGTGGGCCTCCTCAAGATAAAAAACCGGGAAGAGGCCGGGGACATGCTGCGAAACATTGCGAGATCGGTCAAAGAGTTCGACGACAAAAAGAAGCTGGTGGCCGCGGCCTACTCCGACTTCGCGCGGGTCGGGTCGATCTCGCCCATGGACCTGCCCGAGGTGGCCGCCGAGTGCGGGGCCGACGTGGTGATGGTGGACACCGCCATAAAGGACGGGATGTCAACCTTTGAGTTCATGACCGAGTCGGAGATCTCCGAGTTCATCGCCCTCGGCCACGACTTCGGCCTGGATGTGGCCGTCGCCGGGACGATAAAGTTCGAGGACCTGGATCTCTTGAAGAGGGTCGCTCCGGAGATCATCGGGGTCCGGGGGGCGGTCTGCGGCGGCGACCGGAGCGGCCAAATAAAGGAGGAGCTGGTCAGACGGATGAAGGCCGACCTCTCCTGAAGCTCATTTTATAGCTTTATCAGCTTCGCCCCGATTACCCCCGAGACCCCGGTCAGCCTCCTCAGGGTCTCATCGGATACGGGATGGTCCACGTTCAGGACCATGATCTGCTCTCCGCCCGAGGGCTTTCGGCCGACGTGCATCCCGCCGATGTTGATCTGATCCTCGCCCAGGACCATGCAGCAGGGCCCGATGATGTTCGGCCGGTCCTCGTGGGTGGCCATGATCATGTACCCCTCGGTGGGGACGTAGACCCGGTACTCGTTGATCTGGACGATCCTCCCCTCCTTCTTGCCGTAGACGGTCCCGAAGACCGAGACCGAGCCCTTGGGGCCGGAGAGGGTGATGGTGACCAGGTTGCTGTAGCCGTTCGTCGAATCGGTCTTGCTCTCGGTGAGGGCGATCCCGCCCTCCTTCAGCTTCACCAGGGAGTTTACGAAGTTGGCGCTGATCCCCAGGGCCTCCAGAAAGCCCTTCACCGCCGAGATGGTGACCGGCTTGGTATCCTTCTCCGCGACGGTCCCGCCGTAGACGATCTCCAGCCTCTCGTACCCGTCCTCGCCGAGCTGGGCGGCGAGCTTGCCCATCTTCTCCACCAGGTCCATGTAGGGGCTCATCACCGCCATGGTCTCGGCGGAGATGGCGGGCATGTTCAGGGCGTTGGGGGGCAGCTCTCCTCTCGCCACCGCCAGGATCTGCTCGGCCACCGCCACCGCCACGTTCACCTGGGCCTCGGCGGTGGAGGCTCCCAGGTGGGGGGTGACCACGATCCCGTTCTGCTCCAGGAGGGGGTTACCTGCCGGCGGCTCCTTGGTGAAGACGTCGACGGCGGCTCCCGCGACCCTCCCCTCGGCGACGGCTTTGGCCAGGGCCTCCTCGTTGATGATCCCGCCCCGGGCGCAGTTGATCAGCCGGACCCCCGGCTTCATCATCTTGAACTCTTCCTCGTCGATGAGGTTTCGGGTCTCCTTGGTCAGGGGGGTGTGGACGGTGATGAAGTCGCTTTCCTTGAAGATCTCGTCCAAGGAAGCGAGCTTGATTCCCAAATCGGCGGCCTTCTCCTCGGTGACGAAGGGGTCGTAAGCGAGGATGCGCATCCCAAACGACTTCATCCTGGTGGCGATCTCGGCTCCGATCCTGCCCAGGCCCACAATCCCCAGGGTCTTGTTGTAGACCTCGACCCCGGTGTACTTCTTCCGGTTCCACTCGCCGGCCTTGAGGGAGTTGTTGGCCTGGGGGATGTTCCTCGCGAGGGAGAGCATCATGGCGATGGTGTGCTCCGCCGCAGAGATGGTGTTTCCACCGGGGGTGTTGACCACGATGATCCCCTTCTTGGTGGCGGCGTCCAGGTCGATGTTGTCCACCCCTACCCCGGCCCTACCCACGACCTTCAGCTTATCGGCGGCGGCGATCACCTCGGCGGTCACCTTCGTCCCGCTCCGGATGGCTAGGGCGTCGTAATCTTTGATTCTCTCAATCAGCTCTTCGGGGGAGAGGTTGGTGATGACGTCAACCTCGGCCTCCGTCTCCAGCTTTCGTACGCCCTCCTCTGATAGAGGGTCGCTGACAAGGACTTTCATGACATTCTCCTCCATTGACGTGCAGAGATGTACAGGCATTTTACCTTTTCGTCAAGGTAATCGAAATCGTCGAAATAATCGAAATCCTGCCGTCATTCAATAGCCACCTCCACCTACACCTCCACTACCACCTCATCCCCCTCCGATAGGCCCAAAGCCTCCCGCAGGTTGACGGGGGCGATCAGCTCCAGAAGGGTCGCAGGATAGCTCGTCCGCTCGGGCCTGACGATGGCCCCCCGTATCCCGCAGATTCTGACGGGGCGGCAGATGCAGGCGCCGAAGGCTCTCCCCTCATAAATGAAGCCCTCGATCCTGATCAAATCGGGGTCGGAGTCGTCGAGGACGAAGGGCCGATCTAGCTTCAGGTTCAAGGTTCCTGGGAAGGGGAGAAAGCCGAGCTTCTCGGTGAACTGGCTCGAATAGCCCTTCATGGACGTGTAGCTCCGACCCTCTCCAAGGCCGGATGCGACCTTCCCTCGGATTCTCGACCCCTTTTGATCCTCGAAGGTCTGCTGGCATTCTACCGGTTCCGCATCCTGCCTCAGAACTCCATCCTCGGCGATCCTCGCCCTCTGCCCCTCGTTGGAGACCAAAGAAAACCCTCCTCAAATCTGAGATGCAGGACCTGATGGTGCGGGAGCTTAAATAACGTTTCTCGCGGCTGGGGAGGATATAAACACCGTCAGCCCGCATACGTTGCTCCACACACATGCGGTGACCGCTCTTGATACTACTATTCCTCTCAAGAACGTTCAAGCCCAATCCGGACATAATGATATCCGAAGATCCAGAATCTCTCCGAATACCGACATCAATCACCGGTGGAAGAGCTACGAGAATTTCGATATCTGAAGGATAATCGCTCAACAATCTCGATAGACGCTACATAAGCATCTTTGGCTACGCAAGGTTGTTCCGCATCATCACCGTGCTGGGCGGTTCTCGCCCAGCCGATCTTGGAGTTTCTCCTGGGAACCATCCAGGTCGCTTTTATCGGATAGAACGGTACCGAGGTTTATGTGAGCCAGAGCCACGCTTGGCTAATTGAGGGCGGCGATCATCGCCTGCGTATCTGGATCCATCCAGAGGATACTCTAGCTCCGTTCCAGTAAAAAAACCGATTCCATCGGCTCTAATATACGATTTCAGCTGTGAGTCCCGCCAGAGGAGATACGTCGGTTATCTGGTTTTCCCTTAGGTCCAGATATTGCAGGTTAGTGAGTCCCGCCAGAGGAGATACATCGGTTATCTGGTTGCCCGATAGCCACAGAATTCCCAGCTCGGTGAGTCCCGCCAGAGGAGATACGTCGGTTATCTGGTTGCCCGATAGCCACAGAATTCCCAGCTCGGTGAGTCCCGCCA
>DAINAQ010000024.1:0-11693 GCA_036733325.1 Methanothrix sp. | reverse complement strand
GGAGTGGAGGCCCGAATCGAGAGGATCGACTTCGAGCTCATAATGAGGCGGATGCACTCGGTCGTGGGCGAAGGCAGGCGGGAGATGGAGCGGTCCGTAAGGGCCAACCAGAACCTGGACTGGTATCGGGGCTGGGGCGAGTTCGTCGGAGATCGCGAGATCCGAGTCGAGGGCGAGACGATCACCGCCCCCCGGATCTTCATCGCCTCGGGGGCGAGGGCGGCGATTCCGCCGATTCCGGGCCTGGCGGAGGCGGGCTACCTGGACAACGTCTCGGTGATGGAGCTGGCGCGGCTTCCCCAGAGCCTGGTCGTCCTGGGCGGGGGATACATCGGCTGCGAGTACGGCCACTTCTTCTCGGCGATGGGAACCGAGGTGACCATCATCGGGAGAAGCCCCCGGCTCTTGGAGAGAGAGGACCCGGAGATCTCCGAGATCGTGGAAAAGAGGCTCCGAGAGCAGACCGACGTCAGGACCGGCCACGAGGCGGTGAAGGTCGAACGGGAAGGGGAGAAGAAGGTGGTCTCCGCCCTCGACCTGGAGACCGACGAGGTCCGGGAGTTTGCGGCGGAGGAGGTGATGGTGGCCCTGGGCAGAAGATCCAACTCCGACATCCTCAAGCCGGAGAAGTCCGGGGTCCAGCTGGACCGCCGCGGCTGGATCGTGGTGGACGAGTATCTGGAGACGACCAGGGCAGGGATCTGGGCCATCGGGGACGCCATCGGCAAGTACATGTTCCGGCACGTCGCCAACCGCGAGGCCCGGATGGCCTGGAACAACGCCTTCGCCGAAGAAGGAGGAAAAGAGAAGGAGAAGATGGACTATCACGCCGTCCCCCACGCGGTCTTCACCTGCCCCCCGGTCGGCGCGGTGGGGATGACCGAGGCGGAGGCAAAAGCCGCCGGCTACAGGGTCCTGGTGGGGAGGGCGAGGTACGGGGACGTGACCAAGGGTTACGCCATGGCCGAGGAGGAGAGCCTGGCCAAGGTGGTGGTCCAGAGGGACACCGGCAAAATTCTCGGCTGTCAAATTGCGGGCTCCGAGGCCCCGGAGCTGGCCCAGCAGGTCGTGTACCTGATGAACGCCGGATATCAGGACTACGGGCCGGTGGCCAGGAGCCTGGTGATCCACCCGGCGCTGAGCGAGGTCGTCAGTAGGGCCTTCGCCAACCTGATGCCGCCAAAAGAGGAGATAGTCGGACCCAGTCCGACGGAATAGTCTGACGGAATAGTCTGACGGACGGCCGGATGGAGAAGATGAACGAGTTTCTGGCCCTCGCCCTGGAGGAAGCCAGGCGGGGAATCGAGAACGACGACGGCGGCCCCTTCGGCGCGGTCATCGTCCGGGACGGCGTCGTCATCTCGCGGGCTCACAATGAGGTCCTGAAGCGGAACGACCCCACCGCCCACGCCGAGATCCTGGCCATCCGGGAGGCCTCCTCAATCCTGGGGCGTTACGACCTCTCCGATTGCGAGATCTACACCACCTCCGAGCCCTGCCCCATGTGCTTTGCCGCCATATTCTGGGCGAGGATCAAAAGGCTCGTCTACGGAACCACCAGGGAGGACGTGGCCAGGATCGGCTTTGACGACAGCCTCATCTACGACGTCATCAGGGGCGAGGCGGAGCTGGAGCAGATGGAGATGATGAGCCTCGATCGGGAGGGGTGCAGGGAGGTTCTGGAGGAGTGGAGGAGAAAGCCGGGGAGGAGGGTGTACTGATGAACATGAGATTTTTATAGAATTTTCAGCAGTTCTGCTGAGACGTTAGACGCCGCTGGTTCTATTAAATCTGTACGGGTGGATTTTGATCTTGTCATCGCAAAGGTTTAGGGCGTTGATCTAATCTATAAAGAGAAAAAAAATGTGTTTCAATGACTTCAATTCAATCATATCTATGATAGGACCGATTGCTGCTCTGTCAGGACTTATGGCAGCGATAATTCTAGCCTATTCTATCTTAGGTATTTATTACAATAGATCAAACGGCGGACGTCTTGTGGAAGTCCGGAAATCTTATAGAACAAAGCCGATCTCTAGGCGCAGGTTAATACAATTAACTTTGAAAAAATAATAATTTTCTGTTGCTCTTTGGGTCTTATTAATTTTTTCTTTTTTTCAATTGATGGGTTACGCAGCAGCATATTATCGTAGATAAGATACATTCGCCGGGATAGTGCCTTCCCTTTTGAGGTTGGAGAGTAATTAGTAGCTAGAGTTGAAGGGGATAAAATTGTCATTAAAAAAATGATATTGAATATGATATCTTTAAAAATCGGGAATTTCTTCTGGTAAGCCAACCCGCATAATGAATCTTGCAAATGCCTGCGATAAATGCTCTTTATATGGAGGCAATAATCGTAGTCGTTTTTCGTGTTTGGCATCCACCCCACCGATCAAGAATTTCAACGGTATGGAATATGCATTCCTAAAATCTACTACTAGATATTTATCTAATAAATCCAAGAGTCCACAATCTGTTAACCCATCTACTTCGCATTTATTTAATAAGTGATACCCGATAATTTCCCCTTTTCGTAATTTATTCCTATCTCCGCTGCTTGTATATTTTCCCATCTCGTCAAGAATCAAGACGGGGCAAACTAAGACATTATCTATTTTATTATTTTGAATGTCACATGATTGACTCATTATTATCATATCGTATTCTTCAATCGAGGTATCGATATCTCCCACACCATCTATCCACTCTTCAGGAATTATTACTGGCCATGAACTAAGTATATCCCCTTGTTCAATTTTATCCGATTTTTCCACTATTTCATACCAAGGATAAACTGTGGATATTGTGATCCCTCCACATGTTTAAATCCAATCTGGATCAACAATGGTAGGTTTGCCTTTCTTGATGGTTTTTATATTAAGGGTTACTTTATAACTCCGAGTAGGTGGAGGTAAAGGAATTGCTATATCATATTCAAAACGATCATCTGGTAAGATCTTTTTTAATCCCGCTAACTTCATGATATCTGCCTCCGTAGTGCTTTGTATATCTATCCTCTCTAAAATCTTATTTGGATGGACCCAATCCATTATCGGATTATCTAATGGCAGTCTATTTCCGGGGCTTCTGGATAACCCTGCGACCTGCATCTGTTTTTGGGTAGTTAGAATAGGCTCAGCGATCCCTATTGGATATGGTACCGATACCCCAACACACACGTCACTAGTATCCATTTTTGTGGTCTCCTGTTATTTCAAACCCCCATTTTACTAAATAATAATATTATTAACACTGCAGATTTTGAAATACTGTTCAATGCGTTGTTTAGTTTTCCTTCTGAAAGTTCATCAAATGATATTTCTAGCGATAGTTGAATTGAATCTGGCATTCCCTCCGGAGGAAGAATTTGGAATGATGCCGGGGCTAATACCAATGCTCTTTTTAATTCCCACATAAAATCTTCAAATTCACTTGTCTCCATGGACCCAAGAATATCTCGATGTTGCCCGGCGATATCAATGCGAGATGCTACAAGGACAAGCCTTGCTATATTCTTCGGTTGTACTACGGTAAACCCTAATCCTCGTTCGGTTTTACCGTTATAAGCAAAATTAAATTCAACCGTAGACTCATCCTTCTCTCGTGGTGGGGAAATAGTAAATCCTCTCCCATCCATCCATTTTTCTATCAAATGTATGGCTTCATCGACATTTTCAACAGGCATATCGATTGTATCCTCCGCTACGAGATATATCCAAGATGAATTAGTCTTAGATCCCATTAACCTTGCATCTATGAAGGCTAAATAGGTTTTCCTCCGGCAAGGTAATCCAAATAGGTTTTCAGGATCTGAAATAATCATATTTATCTATCACGTAAAACTCATATTATAACAAAATATCATTCAATCGTTTTTAATAACTTAATTTTATACCTTGGTTATGATCCGATATGAGGATTGGGAGTGTAACAACTCATAAACGGTTTTCATTTTTGCCTTTCTTACCAGTGTTACTCACCCTGCGCAACAAAAAGGCTCGATTCCCATCAACCGATAACTTGACAGAACCTTCGCCGGAAATCCTGATATAAACCGCCGGCAAAGAGCCGTCCATGGCCGACCCCTACGTCCACGGCTACCACCCGAGGGAGAGCACGCGCCTCCAGGACCAGGCCGCCACCCTCGTCGACCTCCTCCACTCCGACACCTCCTACCCGCCGGGCTCCCTCGTCCTGGAGGCCGGCTGCGGGGTGGGGGCTCAGACCGTCCCCCTCGCCAAAAACAGCCCTGAGGCCAAGATAATCGCCCTCGACATCTCCCGATCCTCCGCCGCCGAGGCGAGGGGGAGGGCGAAGGCCGCGGGGCTCGCAAACGTCCGGGTCCTCCAGGGGGACATCTTCCACCTCCCCTTCCGGAAGGAGAGCTTCGACCACCTCTTCGTCTGCTTCGTTTTGGAGCATCTGCCGCAGCCCGTCGAGGCCCTCTCCACCCTCAAGGAGTTCATCAAACCCGGCGGGACGATCACGGCCATCGAGGGCGACCACGGCTCCGCCTACTTCTGCCCCGACAGCCTCGCGGCCCGGAGGGCGATCGACTGCCAGGTGAGGCTCCAGGAGCGAGCGGGCGGAAACGCCATGATCGGCCGGGAGCTCTATCCCCTCCTCACCCGGGCCGGGTTCGCCGATGTGTCTGTATCGCCCCGGATGGTCTACGCCGACGGGTCCAGGCCCGGGATGGCGGACGGTTTCACCCGGAAGACCTTCACCGCCATGATCGAGGGGGTCCGGGAGGCGGCGCTGGCTGCGGGGATGATGGAGGCGGACGAGTTCGATGCGGGGGTGCGAGACCTGTACCGCACGGCGGAGGAGGACGGGGTCTTCTGCTACACCTTCTTCAAGGCGACCGGAAAGAAGGGATAACCCCGAAGTTTTGACGCTTTGATCGATAACCTCTGCCAGATCGGCCGGAAGATCGGAAAGGTAAATATCCGTCAAGTTAAAACTCGGATACATGATCCGAAACTCCCGCCTCATCCTCGCCCTGGACGTCCTCTCCAGGGACAAAGCCCTCGACCTCGTCTCGACCCTCCGGGACAGAATCGATTACGTCAAGGTCGGCTACCCCCTGATCCTGGCGGCGGGGCTCGAAGTGGTCAGCGAGATCGCCTCGATGGCGCCGGTGATCGCTGACCTCAAGATCGCCGACATCCCCAACACCAACACCCTCATCTCCGAGCAGGTCCTGGAGGCGGGGGTGGCGGGGATCATCGCCCACGCCTTCGTGGGGAAAGACAGCCTCTCGGCCTGCGTGGAGGCGGCCCGGGAGCGGGGCGGCCTGGTCTTCGCCGTCACCGAGATGAGCCACCCCGGAGCCGTCGACCTCATGGCCCCGGCCGCCGAGAGGATGGCCCGGATGGCGGCGGAGTGCGGCGTCGACGGGGTCGTCGCCCCGGCCACCCGGCCCGAGCGGATACGGCTGGTCAGGTCGATCGTGGGCGAGCGGGCCATCATCTCTCCGGGGGTGGGGGTCCAGGGCGGCTCGGCCCGAGCGGCTCTGGCGGCCGGGGCCGACTACCTGATCGTGGGAAGGTCGATCACCGAGTCGCCGAACCCGGCGGCCTCCGCCGAGGCGATCCTGCGGGAGATCCGGTGATTCGCCGAAATCCCTGAAAACTTTTTTATCGTCTCAGCTCCATCTATATCTCATGATAGTGGCAGAGCTTTCCATGATACCCATGGGCACGGGGACCAGCGCAAGCTCGTACGTCCGGGCCGTCCACCAGGTCCTGAAGAAATCGGGGCTCAGGTTCGTTCCGGGACCCATGTGCACCGTCGTCGAGGCGGGGTCCATGGCCGAGATATTCGAGGTCGTAGAGCGAGCCGACCAGGCCCTGGCGGGGATGGGGGTCGGAAGGATCATATCCTCGGTGAAGATCGACCACCGGCTGGACAAGGAGATCTCCATCGAGACAAAGATGGGGGCGATCAAAGATTAGGGGCGGAAATAAGGGTGGAAGTTGAGAGGGAGAGGCGTCGGGAAGAATGGAGGATTAGGGAATCAGTGAGAAAAAAGTGGAAAGAATCAGATCTGAGATTTGAGATTCTGCCCGCACCAATGATTTCTGACGGGATGGTATGGCCTCCGGCCCGCTCACTGGACCGCCTCCTTCACCTCGTCGACGATCTTGCCCAGAAATCCCTTCTCCTTCTTCTCCGGGGGCTTCTCCTTTACCTTGGCGCCCTCGGCCCTCTTCTTCGGCTCCCTCTTTTTCTCGCCGAACTCGGCGGCCAGCTCCTCCAGGAGCTCCCTCTGACGCCCGGAGAGGCTGGTGGGGGTCCTGACGTTCACTCTAACGTGCATGTCTCCGGTGCCGCCGAAGCCGTGAAGCCGGGGGATCCCCTTCCCCTTCAGCCGGAAGACCGACCCGCTCTGGGTCCCCGCCGGGATCTTCATCTTCGCCCTCTTCCCGTCCAGGGTGGGGACCTCCAGGTCCGTCCCCAGGGCGGCCTGGGTTATGGTGAGGGGGGTCTCGTAGAGGAGGTCGTCGTCCTCCCTCCTGAATACAGGATGGGGCCGGACGTTGACGAAGACGTATAGATCGCCGGGCTCGCCTCCGGGCTCGGGGCTCGCCTCGCCCTGGCCGCCCAGCCTCAGGTGCTGGCCGGTCTCGACCCCCGCCGGGATCTTGACGTTGATCTTCCTGGTCTTTCTGACCCTGCCCGAGCCCCGGCACTCGGCGCAGGGGTCGGAGACGATCTGCCCCCGCCCCCCACACTTCGGGCATGTTGTTGAGGTCATCATCTGTCCGAAGGGGGTCTTCTGGACCCTGGTCACCTGGCCCGCTCCTTTGCACTGGTCACAGGTCTGGGGAGTGGTCCCCGGCTTCGCCCCCGTCCCCCCACAGGTGGGGCAGGCCTCCATCCGGGGGACCTCGATTGAAGTATCAAGGCCCGATGCCACCTGCTCCAGGGTCATATCCAGGTCGAAGCGGAGGTCGCGCCCCCGGGCGGGGCCCCTCCTCCCCCCCCGGCCGCCGCCTCCGAAGAACAGGTCGAAGATGCTGCCGCCGCTTCCAAACCCGCCGGCTCCGCCTCCGAATCCGAAGCCCCGGAGGAGGTCCTCGAAGTCGACCCCTCTGAAGATATCTTCCTGGGAGTATCGGCTGTCGATCCCGGCGTGGCCGAACTGATCGTACTGCCTCCTCTTGTCCGCGTCGGAGAGGACGGCGTAGGCCTCAGAGATCTCCTTGAACTTCTCCTCGGCATCGGATTCTTCGGACCGATCGGGATGGTACTTGAGAGCGAGCTTACGGTAAGCGCTCTTGATCTCCTTCTGGTCCGCCTCTTTCCCGACTCCGAGAACCTCATAGTAGTCTCTTTTAGTGCCCGCCACCGGCCATCCTCTCCAGCACCCTCGCCATTAAAGACCTCACGACCTTCGACCGACCTTCCAGCACCAACCTCATTTCTTGTCGTTGACGACCTCGAAGTCGGCGTCGATCGTCTCCCCGGAGGAGGGGCCTGAGCCGCCCTGCTGGCTCTGCTGCTGCTCTTGCTGCTCTTGCTGCTGCTGGGCCGCCCTCTGGTACATGGCCGTGGAGAGCTCGTAGATGGCGTTCTGGAGGGCCTCCGCCTTCTCCTTTATCCTGGTTATGTCCCCGCCGGCCAGAGCCTCTTTCGCCTCCTCGATCGCCTTCTCGATCTTCTCCTTCTGGTCGGAGGTGACGACGTCTCCCGCCTCCTTGAGGGTCTTCTCGGCGGTGTAGACCAGGGTCTCGGCCTGGTTCTTGGCCTCGATCTCCTCCTTCCTCTGGGTGTCCTCGTAGGCGTGCTCCTCGGCCTCTCTGACCTTCCTCTCGATCTCGTTTTGGGAGAGCTTGTGGGGGGCGGAGATGGTGATCGCCTGCTGCTTTCCTGTGGCCAGATCCTTGGCCGAGACGTTGAGAATTCCGTTGGCGTCGATGTCGAAGGCGACCTCGATCTGGGGTATGCCCCTGGGGGCGGGAGGGATCCCCGCCAGGTTGAACCTGCCCAGAGAGATGTTGTCCTTGGCCATGGGCCTCTCCCCCTGGAGGACGTGGATCTCGACGGTGGTCTGGTTGTCGGCAGCGGTGGTGAAGATCTGGCTCTTCCTGGTGGGGATGGTGGTGTTCCTCTCGATCAGCTTGGTGTCCACACCGCCCAGGGTCTCGATCCCCAGGCTGAGGGGAGTAACGTCCAGAAGGAGGATGTCCTTCACCTCGCCTCCCAGCACTCCGCCCTGGATGGCTGCGCCGAGGGCTACGCACTCCATGGGGTCTACTCCCCGCTCCGCCTCCTTGCCCATGAAGTCGCTGAGGAACTTCCTCACCGCGGGCATCCGGGTGGGGCCGCCGACGAGGATGATCTTGTCGATGCCGGATTTTTCGATCTTGGCATCCCGGATCGCCTGGGTCAGGGGTCCGCGGCACCGCTCCAGAACGTCCTTGATCAGCTCTTCGAGCTTCGCACGGGTGATCGTCATCTCCAGGTGCTTGGGACCGGTCTGGTCGGCGGTGATGTAGGGGAGGTTGATCGTCGTCTGCAGGACCGATGAGAGCTCGATCTTGGCGATCTCCACCGCCTCTCTCAGCCTCTGCATGGCCATGCGATCGCCCTTGAGGTCGACCCCGGACTCCTGCCTGAACTTCTCGACCACGTAATTGCTGAGGATCTCGTCCATGTCCCTGCCGCCGAGCTGGGTGTCGCCGCTGGTCGACTTGACCTCGAAGACCCCCTCCCCCACCTCCATGATGGTGACGTCCAGGGTTCCTCCGCCGAAGTCGAAGACCATCAGGGTCGCTTCGCCCTCCTTGTCCATCCCGTAGGCGAGGGCCGCGGCCGTCGGCTCGTTGATGATCCTGACCACCTCAAGCCCGGCGATGGTCCCGGCGTCTTTCGTCGCCTGCCGCTGATTGTCGTTGAAGTAGGCGGGAACGGTGATCACCGCCTTATCCACCTTCTCGCCCAGGTAAGCCTCGGCGTCATCCTTGATCTTTCTCAGGATGTAGGACGATATGTCCTGGGGCGTATAGGATTTTCCAAATACGTTGACCCTGTAGTCCTGACCCATCTTTCTCTTGATCCCGGTTATGGTGCCGTCGGGGTTGGTCGCCGCCTGTCTTCGGGCCGGCTCTCCCACCAGCCTCTGGCCATCTTTGGTGAAGGCGACATAAGAGGGGAAGGCCTTCCCTCCGGCGACGATGCTCGTACCCTCAGCGCTGGGGATCATGGTGGGCTTACCGCCGATCAGAACGGCGGCGGCGGAGTTGCTGGTTCCCAGGTCTATGCCTATGATCTTGGACACGTTATCACCTTCTTGATAATGAACTTCAGAATATTTATCGTTTTTTGGAGACCAGTACCTTGGAGAAGCGGATCGGTCTGGAGTTGAGGGTGTAGCCGCGCAGTACCTCCTCGGTCACCGTCCCCTCTTCGTGCTGGTCGGACTCGACCATCATCAGCGCCTCGTGCCGATAAGGGTCGAACTTTTCGCCCCTGGCATCCATCGGCTCCAGGCCCTCGGTTCTTAAGACGGCCAGAAGCTGCTGGCGGATCTTTTCCATGCCTTCGACGTGCTTTGCGGCCTGATCGAGGCTGTCCATCACCGGCAGAAGCTTGGTTATGATCTTCTCCGAGGCGTATCGAGAGAGGGCCTCCTTCTCCCGGGCGGCTCGTTTCGCGGTGTTCTCCAGCTCCGCCCGGCACCTCAGAAGCTGATCGGTCCGCTCTTCCACCTCTCTCTTGGCCTCCATGAGGAGGCCGGCCATCCCCTCGGGGTCCAGCTCCTGAAGGTCGAGGTTCTCGAGGTCCAGATCCTCAAGCTTGAGACCCTCCATCTCTTCGACCTCCGCGTCGGGCCCTCCAGCTCCCGCCTCTCTGATCTTGCCGGTCCGGGCCGATCCGCCTTGGCCCTTTTTGTCGGAACGCTCATTCGTTTCTTTGCCCTGCTTCGGCTTCATAAACCACCCATTCTCTTCGGGCGCACCAGACGGCCGACGAAGAGTCCTACTCGGATCGGGTCTGGAGAGCGGAAAATTTCCGTCCCCCGACCCGGAATCGATCCGCTCCCTCTACATCATGGGGGGCATCATCGGCCTTCTGGTGTAGTCGTGGGGGCTCTGGCCGGGCTTCGGCTTCAGCCCCTCCACCTTGGCCGCGATGACGTCGTCGACCCGAAGGACCAGGGTGGCGGCGGCTGTGGCGGACTTGATCGCCTGGGTCTTGACCTTGAGAGGCTCCACCACGCCCTGCTCCAACATGTCGACGGCCTTTCCGGAGCTCATGTCGATCCCGTAACCCTTGTTGCCCGCGCCGTGGCTGGAGCGGAGCTCGACCAGGGCGTTGATGGGATCGAAACCGGCGTTCTCCGCCAGGGCCACGGGGATCTCCTCGACGGCGTCGGCGAAGGCCTTGACCGCCAGCTGGTCCCTGCCGGTGATGGTGGAGGCGTACTGCCGGAGCCTCTCCGCCACCTCGATCTCGGGTGCTCCGCCGCCGGGGACGATCTTCTTCGACTCCAGGACCGTCGCCAGAGACCAGAGGGCATCCTCGAGGGCCCTCTCCACGTTATCCCTGAGCTGCTCGCTAGACCCGTGGATGACCACGGTCACCGCCTTGGCACCGTGGCACCCCTGGACGAAGATCATCTTCTTCTCCTTTCCCACCTTCTTCTCCCCAACCAGGTCTGCAGACCCCAGGTCCTCCGCCCTCATCTCCAGGGGATCGGTGACGATCCTCCCCCCGGTGGCGAGGGCCAGAAACTTCATCTCCTCGTCGCCGACCCTTCGCGCGGCGATGATCCCGTGGTTTGCCAGGTAGCGAGAGGCGTAAGCTCCTATACCCTGCTTGCAGAAGACGACGTTCGCCCCCACCTCGGCCATGGCGTCGACCTTCTCCTTGAGGACCTCGTCCTCGCCCTCTCTGAAGCTGGAGAGGCTTTCAGGGCTGGATATGGTGACCTTGGCGTCAGTGGAGAGCTTTTTCAGCTCCAGGGTCCCGTCCAGGAGGGCGATCTTAGCCCCTTCCACCTTCTTCGGCATGTCGGGATTCAGCCTCTCCTTGTCCAGGACGACCCCCTCCACCAGGATCGTATCCTTCACCGAGCCGCTGCCGATCTTGACGAAGCTCACCCTCTCCTCGACATCCACCTTCCCGTCCTCTGCAATGGCAGCGGCGGCATCGACGCAGATCTCGGTGAGCTTCTCCTTGAAGATCTCAATCCCCTTGCCGGTCATGGCGGTCACGGCGATCTTTTTCAATATTTCGCGATCATCCTTGGAGACCTCCGCCGCCATATCCTCCAGAAACTCGTAGGACTTGCTCTGAGCCGCCTTATAGCCCTGGACGATCACCGTGGGATGTACGCCGATATTGATCAGCTCCTCGGCGTTCTCGAGAAGCCCTCCGGCGATGACCACCGCGGTGGTGGTCCCATCCCCCACCTCGTCCTCCTGGGCCCGGGCCACCTCGACGATCATCTTGGCCACCGGGTGCTCGATATCCATCTCCCTGAGGATGGTGGCTCCGTCATTGGTGATGACCACGTCTCCCGTCCCGTCCACCAGCATCTTGTCCATCCCCTTGGGGCCCAGAGTGGTCCTCAGAGCCTGAGCCACCGCCTTTGCCGCGGTGATGTTCCTGCGCTGAGCTTCCCTTCCGGTCTCGCGCTTATGTCCCTCTTTCAGAATGAGTATAGGAGCGTTTGTTAA
>DAINAQ010000023.1:0-11998 GCA_036733325.1 Methanothrix sp. | reverse complement strand
TCGACGCCGCGGTGGTGAGGCTGGAGGAGCACGACCCCTGCCCCCTCTGCAGCTCCCGGATGATAGTGGCGAAAGCTCTGGCCGAACGTTGCCCCAGAGGAGGTCAGATCTCCCCCAGGGCTGATCGGCGTTCCCGTTGAGGTTGAAGAGCGAACTTTATGGACTTCGGATCTTGCAGCAAAGCGCCAGTTACTTATACCGACCGTCCCTCCTTGCCGACAATATGGCCCCTAAAGTCGCAGTCGGCGGCACCTTCGACCCCATTCATGACGGCCATCTCGCTCTTTTGAGGAAGGCCTTTGAGGTGGCCGGAGAGGAAGGAGAGGTGGTGATCGCCCTGACCTCGGACAGGATGGCCAAAAGTCAGCGAATCCGCCCCGTCCGAGACTTCGATACCAGGGTCGAAAACCTCAAGGCGGCCCTGAAGGATCATCTGGGGGAGGGCCGGTTCGAGATCGAGATGCTTCACACCTTCTACGGCTCGGCGATCGAGGAGGACTACGATGCCATCGTCGTCTCGCCGGAGACGGAGCCGATGGCCTGCAACATCAACGAGATCAGGAGGGAGAACAACCTTTCCCCCCTCAAGATCGTGAGGATCGATTACCAGCTGGCCGAGGACGACATCCGGATCTCATCCACCCGGATCTGCGGGGGCGAGATCGACTCCCATGGGAAGATGCTGGTCTAGGCGGCTGACCCAGGCCTCGCCGTCAGAAGTGACGGATTTCTGCCCGGCCGGATCCGGCCGACGACCATCGGCGACCGTAATCCATATCAACTCACACAATAAAAAGGCAAAGCATGAAGCTTCGCCTCCTCGCGCTCTTCGCGCTCTTTTCGATATCCTTTGTGCCCGCCGTGGGGGAGAGGTATGCGGAGGACAATCCGCTATACCCTCTGGCCTGGTACAACAAGGGCGTCGCTCTCTCGGAGCTGGGCAGATACGATGAAGCCATCAGCTGCTATGACAACGCCATCGAGCTGGACCCGGAGTACTCTCTCGCCTGGAACAACAGGGGAATCGCCCAGTCCGCCCTGGGAAGCCGCGAAGAGGCCCTGGACTGCTACAACCGTTCCCTGGAAATAGATCCGGATTATGCGCCGGCCTGGAACAACAGGGGGGTCGTCCTGGAGGCCCTGGGCAGATTCGACGAGGCCCTGGCATCCTACGATAAGGCACTGGAGATCGATCCCGAGTACAGCCTGGTCTGGAGCAACAAGGGAGGTATCTTCTACGACCGGGGAGATTACAACAGCTCCATCGACTGCTACCAGCGTGCCGTCGAGATCGATCCGGAGATGAAAGAGGCCTGGAACAGCCTGGGTCGATCCCTCTATGCCCTGGGCTCGTACAACCGGTCCATAGAATGTTACCAGGAGGCCCTCGGGCTCGACCCGGGCTACGCCTCGGCCTGGAACAATATGGGGATCGCCCTGGGAACCCTGGGACGCCACCAGGAGGCCCTCGACTGTTACCAGGAGGCGCTGAAGATCGACCCCGCCCACGTCATGACCCTCTACAACAAGGGGATCGCCCTGGGGATTCTGGGACGGCAGGAGGAGGCGATAGAGAGCTACGATCAGGTCCTCCGCCTCGATCCGAACAGCTCTCAGGCCTGGTACAACCGGGGGGTAGCTCTGGGCCTCTTGGGGAGGTTCGAGGAGGCGGTGGGCAGCTACGACGAAGGTCTATCTATCGATCCAGGCTACGCCCCGGCCTGGAACAACATGGGGATCGCTCTGGGGGTTCTGGGACGGCAGGAGGAGGCGCTGACATCTTACGACCAGGCCCTGAGGCTGAACCCGGACTACGCCTCGGCCTGGTACAACCGGGGGGTCGCCCTCAGCGCCATCGGCCGCTACGAGGAGGCGGTCGACTGCTACGCCCGGGCTCTGGAGATCGATCCGGAGATCAAGGAGGCCTGGAACAACATGGGGATCGCCCTCAGCGCCCTGGGAAGGCACGAAGAGGCGATCGAGTGCTATGAAAGGGCGCTGGAAGCAGGAGCCGGAGAGATGGAGGCGGGGAACGCTACAATAGTTGATGCCGGGAACGGAGCTCTGTCGGACGCATGCGACGTCGCAGTATCCGATTCTGGAAATGTCACCGCGTTCGACGGCTCCGACCTCACCGAATCCAGTCCCGGAAATGTCACCGCGTCCGACGGCTCCAACCTCACCGAATCCAGTCCTGGAAATGTCACCGCGTCCGACGGCTCCAACCTCACCGAATCCAATCCGAGAAACGGCACAAAAGCCGATGCCGGGAACTTCACATTATCCCGCAGCTGAAACGCCATCAAGGAATATTCTCAAAATCCGATATCTCAAAATTCGGCAGGTTCGGATTGAACGAAAACGAGAGTTAAAGGTCGAGGCAGGATGGATCAGGCGTGGGAAGGCGTCAATCGTCGTCGCCGCGGCTCACGTTCTTCAGCCTCTCGACCCCTCCGATCTCCTCGATCACCGAGACCACGGAGAAGGGGACGAGCCGCTTCCAGCTCTCGTCTCCGGCCAGCATCATCCTCCGTATGGCGGTTCCCGAGTAGACCTCTCTTCTGAACATCGGCGGCCTCTTCACCTCCACCCCGGCCTCGACGAAGAGCTGGACCACCAGAGGGTTGTTGGAGTAGACGAGGTCGAAGTTGGGGGTCATGGCTTCAACGTGGGAGACCCAGACGGCATTTCTGGCCATATCCTCCAGAGGTATGACGTAGCAGGTGGCGTCGAGCCCCCGCAGCGCAGGCCAGATCATGCTGATCCTCTCCCCGGCGGTGAAGGGGTTGTCCAGGGTGTGGCTGGCCTGGGCAGATCCCAGGCCCACCACGATCTCGTCCACCTCCTCGACGATCTTCTGGAGGATGGCCTGGTGGCCCAGGTGGTAGGGTTGGAACCGTCCGATGTAAAGTCCTCTCTTCATAGACGCTCTTTTGACCTGCTTCTGAGGGATATTCGAATTGATCTCTTTCTGAGGAGTTCTCTTCCAGTCAGCTTCTGAGGATCTCCTTTCCGATCAGCTTTATGGACCTCTCCTTGTTGGGTCCGATGGGAGAGCCGACGACGATCTGGGTGACCCCGGTCGCCAGAAGCTCGTCCACCCTCGTCCGGCAGTCGGCGGGAGTTCCGGATACGGAGAAGGCATTTATCATGGTCTCGGTGACGGCGGCCAGGGCCGCACCGAAGTCGCCCCTGGCGATGGCTCCGGAGACGGCCGCCGCCTCCTCGGGCTTTATCCCGTGGCGGGAGAGGACCGACTCGGGAGACCCGGCCACGATGAAGGCGACCACTATCTTGGCCTCGTTGGCGGCCTTCTCGCCGTTCTTGTCGGCGCTGAAGCTGGTGTAGGCACAGATCTCCACCTCCTTTGGGTCGCGGCCCGCCTTCTCTGCCCCCTGCTTCACCAGGGGGACGGCGTACTTGAAATCCTGGGGATGGCTCGCGTTGACCAGAACCCCGTCGGCGATCATCCCCGCCATCTCCAGCATCTTGGGGCCCTGGGCTCCGATGTAGATGGGGATATCGCCAGCCTTGAAGGCGAGCTGGGCTCCGGCCATGCCGAAGGACGATACCCTCTTCTTCGCCAGGAGCTCCCGCATCGCCGAGACCGACTCTTTGACCGCGGTGAGGGGCTTCTCCCAGGCGATCCCCATGGCGTCGAAGGTGGCCTTGTCGCCGGGGCCTATCCCCAAAATCGCCCTCCCTCCGGAGATCTCGTTGATGGAGGCGATGCTGGAGGCGGTGACGGCGACGTTCCTGGTGTAGGGGTTGGTGACGCCGGTTCCGAGCCTGACCCTGCTCGTGGCCAAAGAGAGTATCGCCAGGGTCGAATAGACGTCTCGGTTGTTGTAGTGATCGGTGATCCAGATGGTGTCGAAGCCCGCGTCTTCCGCCAGCTTTGCCATGTAGCCCACCTTCAGGGCGGGCTCGTTGGGGACGAACTCTATTCCGAACAATTTTCTCTCTCCAGGACTATCCGATCCCCGGGGGCGAGGCCGAAGAGATCTTTAGCGCTCCCCCCGTTGACCGCAATTTCTGCAAACCCATGGGACCCAATGGTTATAAGGGGTTCGTCATAGCCCGCCTGGGCGTAGGTTCTGACCCGCCGGACCCTTCTTCCCGATATGACCAACTCGCCCTCCGGGATTTCGATGGCGTTGAGGATGAGGTTGCCGAAACCGTCGACGTAGATCACCTCCGTTTCCAGCCCGTCATTGAAGACCTCGGCCTTGCCGAAGTCGATCGTCTTCGGCTCAACCCTGGGGCCGAAGGACTGGGGCTTCGCGCCGCAGGCCAGCATCGCCGCCGCCGGGGCGAAGACGTCTCTTCCGTGGAAGGTGGGGGCCGCATCACGGGCGAATGCCGGGTCTATCATCCAGGCTCTGGGCGATCCCAGGGACCCCGCGGCTGGGATGAGAAGGCCGTTGTCCGGTCCGACGAAGAGGTGGCCGCCGCTTTCGACGACGAGGCTGAGCCGGTCGGTCCCCACCCCCGGGTCGACCACGGCCAGGTGGACCGTCCCCTCGGGGAAGGCCCGGGCCGCGACCATCAGGGCGAAGGCTCCGGCCCTGATGTCCTGGGGCGGTATATGATGGGAGATGTCCACGAGTACGGCGTCCCTGGTCCGGGAGAGGATCGCCCCCTTCATCTCCGCCGGATAAAGGGATCCAAAATCCGATAGCAGGGTTATGATCGGCCGGTTTGAAGAGCCTGGCATGATCATCCTCTGGCCTTCCGTCTTTAAGTGGTTGTCCGGATGTTCGGATCGGAGATCTGCCACCGCGTCGGCGATTTGGCCGATATCGCCGGAGACCGCGGCCGGTGGTCTGATGGAAAAGTTCAACCGGGAGAAAGGTTTATGGCCCTTTCGGGAGATGTTGTAACATGGCAGATTGTGAACTTTGCGGACTTGCTAAGCCGACCCTGGTTGCGGTGAGAGCTCAGGTGCACACCCTCGCAAACCCCGAGGGCGCTTACAAGGGGCTGTGTCAGGACTGTCTCGCCTCCTGCGAGGCGGCTTACCAGCAGCACTTCGGCGAGAAGAAGGAAGAGAAGAAATAGGCTCTCGATCGCGCATTTCTCTTTTTTGGCCGTCGATCTTCGATCCGGCGCATTCGCCGCAGGCCTGAGGTTGGTGGACCTGATGCAGAAGGAGGAGAAGGTGGTGGTGCTGCTGCTCTTGATGGCGTTGGGATCTTTATTCGTCGCCTCCTGGGCCCTGGGCGACTTCGACCCACTCCCCGCCGAGCCTGGCCGGGTCCCCACCTCGATAGTCGCCGAGGGGCAGGTCAGCTCGATCGCCACCACCGACGGCGGCCACCTGATCATCCGGCTCCAGTACTCGACGATGCCGATATTCGTGAAGAGCGATTGCGGCGCCCTGGATGTGGCTATGAGGGTGGCCAAGGGAGATCAAATCCGGGTGAGGGGCGAGGTCTCCGAGTACCAGGGGCGCCGGAAGCTCTCGGTCCAGAGGGCCGAGGATGTGGAGGTCCTGTAAGAGGGACGGGACCGGCGAAGGCTTTAGCAGGCGGATGTATCTGGTATCTGGTCGCCGAACCCTTGCTTGACAAAGAGAAGAAGGAGGACGGGAAGGGAGGAAGGAAGATGGTGGAGGTTCTTCAGCTGGACGAAAAGACGCTCTACGCCGAGGACGAAGACTGGCGGGTCGATCTGGGGGACGGCGCGCCCATCGGCCTGGGGATCGTATTCGAGGCCACGGATCTCTTGGGGACGGAGGGGTTCGGGGATGAGGAGTACTCGATCGTCGTGGAGGCGACGATCTTGCCCCGGCCGGAGGACCTGGACGAGGAGGTGGTCATAGAGGTTTCGGAGGAGGAGAACGCGAGCCGCGGCGCCCTGGTGTTGGACGTATACCACCATTACGGCGGCGTCCCTGTCAACATCGACGCCCTCCAGCCCGCCAGGGCCTCCTGCGGCGCCTCGGCCTTCGTCGCCGACCAGGTGGTCCGGCCGGAGAAGACCGCCTCGGGTCAGACGATCGAGGTCAGACACTTTCGGTCCGTCGAAGACGCCCTCGCGTTCACCAGGGAGTTTTACATATTCATGTCTCCCATCGTCTTCGAGTTCCTCGACTTTCTTCTCCACCAGCCCCTGGGTTCGGGGACGGGGTGGGACAAGATCAGGAGGCTCGCGAGGGGTGAATGAGTGCGAAGGGAATCGAGCAAAGTACATCTAGTAGATATTAATTATTATTTTTATTATGAATCCTACCATAATTGAATACGTCACATTGATGATGGTCCCGGTCAAATAATATAAAGAATTCTTGTTTATGTCTTCTTCACGGACGACTGCCTTCCCAGCAAATATCAATGAAAGAGCTATGTAGGCATCAACCAGCATAAAGGTCAGTATCAACAAGTTTTCGCACTTTCCAATGACAAATCCTGTATCACGAGCTTCTTTACCAATTTTCTGATGTATGGTTCCATTTGATATATAGCCCAAAATCGAATAGATCAGCTTTCCACTTGTGGCCATTAGCAAGAGATATCCCGCAGATACGATAGCTATATCAGTCGCAGTCAAACCTTCGATCATATGTTTGATCCCTCTGATTTAATCTCTTCTGGTAGCTATTCAATATGTAATTAAGATTTCCCTCGATATGTCTGATATCCTTCCACATCGAACGAGTGAGAGCTTTGGATACAGCCTGCTGAGTAACTCCCAAGATTTCTGCTACCTCTGACTGAGATTTATCCTTTTCATATTCCTGTACCGCTCGAAATTGTGTTGCAGACCAATTAGATTTTATAATTAAAATTAAATTTATCTCTCCGGATATAGCTGAGTCCACCACTTCATCGCCGACGGACATGTGAAACTTTAAATTTAGTTTTTTTAAATTATTTATCATATCAGCTGCTCTATGGAACGCCGGTCCGTCCATCCTTGCCACATCTCCAGTCTCTAAACCGGTATCAATGTAGTCCAAAACCAGTACAAAGCGTACCGATTCTGGATATAAAAGGTTTAAAATTGTGGATATTATATTGTATACATTTGTGATGGAATATAAAACGCCTCCGAATTCGTCAATTCCTTTTAGGATCTTAAAATCCGTGTATATATCTTCAGAGTATCTGGAGGTTACAGCCTGACAGGCTCGTTCAACATTCTTTCTAAATCCATCTCTATCATCGATCTTGCGAGATGAGATCACATCGCCGAGGATGACGTAAAGCTTTTGGGTCATGGTTACATCTCGGAGTTCTTACTATATAAATACAACCTAAATAGTTGTATTCAAGCTTTACAAGTTCTAAAGTTGTAAATATTGTAAGATATATCATGAGAAGAGGGGAAGAACCCTCGGGGGAAATATTGAAGATTGATCAGTATCTTTAAGATTAAAGCATTAGCCCTCCATCCATCATAAACCCTATTCATCTCTCTCATCAGGAGATGATTTATCCACTATCTGATAAAAGGAGAGAATTCGATATCATCTCCTTTGCAGAAGATGCCACTTGCGGGAGCGATGGTTTGAAGCGGAGACATTCCGATGATCTACCTATATTACACCGACCAGTTCCAAAACTACAACTTCGGCCCGGAGCACCCCTTAAACCCCATAAGGCTCGCCCTCTCCTACAAGCTGATAGAGGAATCAGGGCTCCTGGATGAAAAGACGGAGCTTGTGAGGCCGGACCCCGCCGCCGAGGAGGAGCTCCACCTCGTCCACACCCTGGAGTACATCGAGGCGGTGAGGGAGGAGGAGACCGACCTCGCCTTCGGCCTGGGGAGCGACGACACCCCCGTATTTCCCGGCATCTTCGACGCCTCACGCTCCATGGCCGGAGGGAGCATCGCGGCCGCTAAAAGGATTCTGGAGGAGGACTGCATCGCCTTCAACCTCGCCGGGGGCCTCCATCACGCCTTCCCCACTTTGGCCGCGGGATTCTGCGTCTTCAACGACGCGGCTCTCGCCATCTGCATATTAAGAAAGAAGTTCTCCCGGATCCTTTACCTGGACATAGACGCCCACCACGGCGACGGAGTCCAGCAGATCTTCTATCAGGACCGGGACGTTCTCACCTTCTCCATCCACGAGTCTGGAAACTACCTATTTCCGGGGACTGGATTTGTTGACGAGGCCGGAGCCGGGGAGGGCCTGGGCTACTCCGTCAACGTCCCCATGCCCATGAACGCTGGAGATCAGGACTTTCTTCTGGCCTTCGAGGGGGTGGTGCCCAGGCTCTTCGAGTGGTTCCGGCCGGAGGTGGTGGTGGCCCAGCTGGGAACGGACACCCATTACTCCGACCCCCTGACCAGCCTCAACGTCACCCTGCGGGGCTACACCGCCATGGTCCGTCGGATCGTGGAGCTCTCGAAGAAATATGCGCAGGGCAGACTGCTGGCCCTGGGCGGAGGGGGGTACAACCTGGCGGTGGTGCCGACGGCCTGGACCTGTGGCCTCACCATCATGAGAGAGGAACAGCTCAGCGAATACTTGCCGCCCTACTGGGTGGAGCTCTTCAGCAACGTGGTGGGCTACGTCCCCCTCTCCTATCCGGACCTGGACCTGAAGGTGGGAAAAGAGACCCAGAAGAGAATCTCAGCCGAGCTGGCCGCGACCCTGGAGAAGCTGTCGCGGGTCCACTCGGAGATCCACCCTCAGCTGTTCTGACCTATCCGGCGCCAAGGCCTGCCCCGAGACCGACTCCAGCTCCTCGCCCGAGGGTCCTCCTTCATGGATAGATTGGTCCTCCCTTCATAGATTGATAATCCTATTCTGCCTATCCGGCCTCGCCCTGATCGAAGATGATCCTCATCTCCTCGGCCCCTCCATCCACCGCCACGGTCTCAAAGCCCATCCTCTTGATCAGCCTGAGAGCGGGCAGGTTTCCTTCGAGGACCTCGGCGGTGAACCCGAGAAGGCCCTTCTTCTTGGCGATGGAGGTCATGTAGGAATGGAGGAGCGTCCCCACACCCTGGCCCTGGAAGTCGTCTTTCACCACCAGGGCCAGCTCGGCGGTTCTGTGGTCCTCGTTTCTGCTGTACTGGGCGAGGCCGATCACCGTCTCTCTCTCCCCCCGGGTCAGGAGGGCCAGGATCACCATGTCCCGCGAATAGTCCACCGCCACGAAGTTCTGAATCCGGGAGTGGGGCATATCTCTCCTGGCCGAGGCGAACCTCCTGTAGAGGGTTTTATCGGAGAGAGAGTAGAAGAACTCCTTGACCAATGGCTCGTCGGTGACCTTCACCGGCCGGAGGAAAATCCGCAGCCCCGACCTGGTGACCTTCCAGGCCTCCAGATCCTGGGGATACTCGACGGAAAGAAAGATCTGGTCCCGATAGACGAGGGAGAGCTTCCGGGCCTCTTCCAGGAGCTGCTGCCTGAACCTCGGATGGGATATGGCGATGAGGTTCATCGCCCTCTCCCTTACGCTCTTTCCCCGTAGGTTTGCGATCCCGTATTCGTTGACCACGTAGTGGACGTCCCCCCGGTGGATGGTGGCGCAGGCCCCGGGGCCGAGCCGGGGGACGATCCGGCTGGAGAGCCCGTCTTTCGAGACGGAGGGGAGGGCGAGGATCGCCTTGCCGCCCGGGGCAAGGGCCGCTCCCCGCATGAACTCCGCCTCGCCGCCGACGCCGCTGTAAAACCTACCTCCCAGGGACTCGGCCGTGGCCTGGCCGGTGAGGTCGATCTCCAGGGCGGTGTTTATGGCCGTCATATTCCTCTGGCCGGCGATGAGGGGAAGGCTGTTGGTGTGGTCGATGGTCTTGAAGAGGACATCTGGATTTTTATGGAGGAATTCGTAGGTGGCCCGCTTCCCGACGGCGAAGGAGGCTACAGCCAATCCGGGATTGAGGGTCTTTCTGCTGTTATCAAGAGCTTCCGACCTCATCAGCCCGACGACGCCGTCGGTGAAGAGGTCGCTGTGGAGTCCGAGATGCGACTTATCCGAGAGGTGAGAGAGGACCGCGTCCGGCACGCCGCCGAAACCCACCTGAAGGGTGGCACCATCCTCGACGATCCGGGCGACGTTCCTTCCGATCTTCTGGGCGATCTCATCGGGGACGAACTCGACCATCTCCAGGAGGGGCTCATCTCCGACCACGACGCAGTCCAGGTCCCGGATGTTCACCATCCCGTCCCCACGAACGCGGGGCATCCGGGGATTGGCCTGGGCCACCACCATGGAGGAGGCCTCCGCCGCCGCCAGGACGGCGTCGACGCTTATCCCCAGGCTCATCTCCCCCTCTTCATCGGGGAGAGAGGTCTGGATCAGCGAGAGGTCGATGGAGAGATCGCCTTTTCGGATCAGATCGGGGACCGCGGAGAAGAAGGCCGGCGTATAGTCTGCGGCGCCTTGGTTGACCGCGGACCTGCTCGCCTCTCCGATGAAGAGGGTGTTCAGCCTGAGGTTTTCTCTGAACCCCTCATCCAGATAGGGAGCGGCTCCGAGGTTGCAGATGGAGAGGAGCTCGAGGTCGAAGATCTCGTTCTCATGGGCCTCAACGTATCCCATCAAAGCTCGAACCAGGGCCTGGGGCTCTCCGCAGGCCGTCCCGACGAAGATCCTGGCCCCGGAATGAACCCGCCCGAATATCTCCTCACAAGGTACGAACTTGTCCGGAAACCGCTTCTTCCAGCCGTCCCAGTCGAACCGGTCGACGCGATAGTCCGAGTTCATAATTACATCCTGCAAGAGACCGAAGAGACCCAACCTGACCTGCACTGCCCAACCTCTGTAAAGAGAAGGCGCTCCATTGCGTGGCGACCCCGCTGCGACGGTACGGCGACATGTATGAGAGTTTTAGTCTGTCATTTTGATATCGCCCCAGAGGAGGCGAGGATACCCCGTTCAACGTGTTTGATCATTCCAAACCTTTGAATCGAACATCATCCCATTTTTGTATCTTACCAAGGTCTACATCTTATCAGGATATGATGATTTCGATTAATTTTTAATGAATCCCTCTGGCTTGAAGCATGGTGCTCTGATCTTCCTTTCGCTCCGGTTCAGATGACGAGTATTGTGACTTCAACAAAAGCTTATCAATAAGCCGTTTCGTCTTCGAGGTTAAAATCGAGGGTGAGAAGTATGCATATCCCACTTACAATGCGCGCCATGATCCTGGAAGAGCCGGGTAGCCCTCTGCGGATGATGACCGTCCCCGTCCCGCGGCCCGGCCCCGGCCAGATCCTGATCAAGGTCCGGGCCTGCGGCGTCTGCAGGACCGACCTGCACATCGTGGACGGAGAGCTTCCAGAGCCGAAGCTCCCCCTGATTCCCGGCCACGAGATCGTGGGGACGGTCGTCGCTGCGGGCGGAAGTACGGAGGAAGGCGCGGGAGGAGACGAGGAGGGTGGAGATGCCGGAGCCGAAGGCGAAGGACGAAGGACGGGCAGGTTCCGGATCGGAGAGAGGGTGGGGGTCCCCTGGCTCGGATACACCGATGGGACCTGCCCCAGCTGCCTACGGGGCAGAGAGAACCTCTGCGACAACGCCCGATTCACCGGCTACACCGTCGACGGCGGGTACGCCGAGTACGTCGTCGCCAATGAGAGGTTCACATTTCGGCTCCCCGAGGCCTACGCCGACGCCGAGGCCGCGCCGCTTCTTTGCGCCGGCCTCATCGGCTACCGCTCTTACCGGATGGCGACGGCGGGCCCCGGCGCGGAACGGATCGGGATCTACGGCTTCGGGGCCGCAGCCCACATCATCGCCCAGGTGGCCCGGTTTCAGGATAAGGAGATCTACGCCTTCACCCGCCCCGGCGACGTCGAGGCCCAGGAGTTCGCCCTCCGGCTCGGGGCATTCTGGGCCGGCGGCTCGGATCAGGAGCCGCCCCAGGCCCTGGACGCCGCCATCATCTTCGCCCCCGCGGGGCCCCTGGTCCCCGCGGCTTTGAGGGCGACGGCCAAGGGAGGGACGGTCGTCTGCGCCGGGATCCACATGAGCGACCTCCCCTCCTTCCCCTATCGCATCCTCTGGGAGGAGAGGGTCCTCCGATCCGTCGC
>DAINAQ010000022.1:282-12132 GCA_036733325.1 Methanothrix sp. | reverse complement strand
CCGTCCGAGTACATGCGGACAGCGCATTGCGGCCTGGCAATATATATCTTGCCGTGATGGGGCTCTTCCCTTTGGCCAACTTCAGATCGATGCTGGTCAACGCGACCCGATGGCGGTGGAGGGTCCAGGCCGGACTTTGCCCCAACTATAAATAACCATTGAATATCATAATATATAAGCTATTTGTCTTGCGGCCTATTTGGAGCGCAATAGCTCTCCCTTGGAGGAGAAATCCACGAGAAAAGGTCAAATAATCTCAATACAGCTTGGTATGGGGGACCGAATATGAAACGGGGGCGAGAGGATTGAGTCCATCGGGACCGGGGGTTGATTTTGAGGAGGATCTCTCCGACCTCATCGAGCTGAACGGCTACCATATCCTCAAGATATCGAGATCCGAGGACGGAGGGTCGGAGATGATCGCCACCAGGACCGACGAAGTGGGCCATATAGTCACCTATCTCATCCACTGCAGGAGGTCTGAGGCTCCCATCGACGATGCCGAGGTGGAGAGGATCGCCAGAGTGCGGGAGGGATATCCCGGAAGCATCTGCGTGATCGTCTCCCCCGCCGCTGGATATTCGAGATCAGCAGCCGATCTGGCCGAGCGGCAGGGGGTGAGGTTATGGGGCCGGGTTGAGATCGAGCGGCTCAGGAGGAACGTCGCTGAAAAGAGGGGCGTCCGACAGAGGGAGGTCACAGAGAGGTCAAATGGAGGGGGGAAGGGGAAGAAGAGAGGGCTGAAGAGGAAGTTATCGGCCATCTTTCTGATATTGTGCGTTCTAGCCCTCTACTTCAAGCTCTTCAGCCCCGATTCTCTTCCCGGTTCCATCTCTGATCTGAGGGATCTTTTTGGAGGGACGGACCTGCGCGACGAAGAAGAGCTGCTGAGGTTGATGGAGGAAAGGGTCCAGGAGTTGATTCTGAATCTCCGTGATGGGGCGAATCAAACCCTGGAATCTGTAGCTCAGAAGATGGCAGAACACAATTTTTCTGCAAACTTTAAAGATACTAAATAGAAAATATTTTAGAATGAAGCTTTTTGGTGGGATCGGCAATCGCCATCCTCTGGGTCCGGAGGATGGACACCGGGAGCTGATGGACTCCTTTAAGATGGACGAGGCCCTTTCCCTTCCGACATTTTTTCTTCCTCTCGGTGCCTTTACGGTTGGGAGTCGAATTGAGAAAAGGCTTAACAATCACCGGGCCCAAAGCTCGCCTTATGGTGTGGTATCTCTTGGCCGCTTTTGTCATCAGGCAGGTGGCAACATGTTAGATCCGGATCATTGGTATAAGAAGGGAGCTGCCTTTTACAGCTCGGGCAAATTTGAGGAGGCGGCCGCCTCTCTTGAGAGGGCGATCGAGATCGACCCCCTCTTCGTCGAGGCCCGGTACCTCCTCGGCGAGGCCCTCCGGAAGATGATTCGCTACCAGCAGGCCTTGGAATCTTACGAGTCGGCTCTGGACATAAATCCGGATTATGCTCTGAGCTGGCGAGGCCGGGCCATCATTCTAAACGAGCTGAACCGACCGGAGGAGGCCCTGCAGTCCGCGGACAGAGCCCTGGAAATAGATCCCGCGGATGCGAGATCCTGGATCGTCAAGGGCTACGCCTACCACACCCTGGGAAGGTTCCAGGAGGCAGCCGACTCTTACGACCGGGCCATAGAGCTGGGACCTCTGGGACTGCGGGCGGGGAGGGCCTGGAACAACAAGGGGGCGGCCCTCGACAACCTGGGTCTGCACCAGGAGGCCCTCGAATGCTACGACGAATCGACGCTTATTGACCCCTTCGACTTTTACACCTGGAACAACAAGGGGGTATGTCTCATCGCCCTGAAGAGGCCTGAGGAGGCGGTGGAGTGCTTCGCCAAGGCGGTGGAGATCTACCCGGAGTACACCACCGCCTGGCGGAACATGGCTCTGGTCCAGAAATCCCTCGACAGAGACGAGGAGGCAGAGAAGGCGCTGGAGAGGGCGAGGGAGCTGGAGATGGAGTAGAACCTGAGACCCTCATCCGCACCGGAATCAGACGTCTGGGGTCAAGACGGTCTTACACCACCTGCTCAAGGGCTTTCCCGTATTCGATCCTCCTCTTCATCGCCGACACGTTGGCGGGTCGGAAGAGAAGGTGGAGATGGAAGCCCCCGAGGGTTCCATCCGCAAAAAGAGTTGGAGTCTTCAGCTCTCCTACTGGAGGAAGTCGGAGACGTCCCAGGGGCCGAAGACGTCGCATTGTTCAGAAGATCGGAGCCAGTTGTCGTCTTCATCCTCGTCCTCCAGGTAAGTGACGGCCTCCGAGTCCTCCGGCGAGGGCGCGGGCCCGTCCGGGCTCCCCTCCACGAAGGCCCACTCCTCCCCGCCGTCGGGATATCTGGACCAGCTGTTGCCGTCGTTATCCCCGTCGTCCAGGGATGGGGTTCTGTCCACCTCCGCTCCCATATCGTCTCTGAGGATCACCAGCTCGTCGCTGTTTCGGAGCCAGTACCCTTCGGCCCTCACCACCAGAAATCCCCACGAGGGAAGGATCGTCTCCGGTTCGATGGAGATCACCGACCCGGCGGCCGAGGTCAGGGTCCAGTTTCCCAGGAGGGCGTCTTCTGGTCCGTCGTTATAAAGCTCCAGCCACTCGTTATCCTCGTCGCCTCCTTCGGGATTCGACTCCACCTCGTTTATCACCACTCGGATATCACCGTCTTCCGAAAGCTGCTCATGAGGGGCCTCCCACCAGTCCGCGGGATCGAACTCGTCGCCTTTGGAGTCTTCAACCTCGGCGAACCCGGAATCTACCAGGATCCTGTTGACGGGGTGGGTGGTATTGACGCCACCATCGGGGTCCACCAGGTAGACGACGGAGAGGAGCCGTCCTTGGGCATCTCGACCGCCTTCGCTATCGTCATCGATGTCCAGGGAGACGGTCCTGTTTGAAAGGAGGGCGATGGCAAACTCTCTTGCCGCCTCCCCTTCAGCCGATCCGACAGGCGGAACCTTCAAGTCTGCCAGTCTGACCGTCTCCACCCCGGATCCGATTCGAGGATCCGTCTGGAGGATGGCGATCTCAAAGACGTCGCCGCTGATGACGGCGGTCACCGTTCCGCTGGCCTCGTCGGGGGCGGCCGAGGCCACCGCTGCGACGAGGGTAAAGATGAGGATAGATCGGGGGATAGCTTTCATAATCAACGCCTTTTGAGGGATCGATCACCGAATATAACTAGCCTGCTGAGGGATGACTGGAGGATCTTCGGAAATAAGGCCCTCCCTTTCCCCCCCAAGTTCAGGAGAAGTCCCGCCGCCAGGATCGCCGCCATCACCAAAAGAACCCTCCAGCCGGGAAGCTTCTCATTTTCAGTCTCACTCTTCGATTCATCACCGACGGCGGCATCCTGGCTCACGAGCGAGGGCGCGGTCTTGATTTCGGCCTCCACGTAGATCCTATCCCTGGAGAGGGCGAAGGCCTCACGGGTATCTTCATCCAGGGTGGGGACCAGAAGCCCCTTGTTGTGCCAGGCGTACTCGTGGAAGGGATCGAAGCTTATGGCCCGGTTGTAGCTGTCCAGAGCATCCTGATATCTGCCGAGCTGGTGAAGGGCGGAGCCCCGGTTGTTCCAGGCGTCGGCATTTTCCGGTCGAAGCTCGATGGTTCGGTCGTAAGAGTCCAGGGCCTCCTGATGACGGCCGAGCCGGGTGAGGATTGTACCTCGATTGTTCCAGGCGTCGGCATCCCCCGGTTCAAGCTCCAGCGCACGATCGTAGCTATCGATGGCCTCCTCCGACCTGCCGAGCCGGGCGAGGACCGTACCTCGATTGTTCCAGGCGTCGGCGTTCTCGGAATCGAACTCCACCGCCCGGTTGTAGCTGTCCAGAGCCTCCTCATACCGGCCCAGGCTGGAGAGGGAGGCACCTGTGCCGAGCCAGACCTCGGAATCGAAGGGCTCCAGGTTCGACGCCCGATGGTAGCAGCGGAGAGCTTCCTCGTATCTTCCCAGGCCGCTGAGGGCGAGGCCCTTGTTGTACCAGAGGTCGGGATTGTAGGCATCAAGTCCTAGTGCCCGATCGTAGCTGACGATAGCCTCCTCATACTCGCCCCTGGTGGCCTGAGAGTTTCCCATCTCCAGCCAGTCGCCGACGGAGAGATCCTCCCCCTCCACCATCTGGCATAGGGGATGGAGGGAAAGGAGCGTGAGCAATAAGACGATCTTCGCCCTGGGGGATCTGACCCTCCTCGCATCAGGGGCGGGTGCCCTTTCAATCTTCATTTTTAACAGCATCCTGGACCTGGCATCCGACTTATCGCTTCGAATCAGACCATCCCCCTCCTCGAGGTCACGCAAAGGGGCTGGTGGGGGTCAGACCCAATCCTCCCCGGGGTTTTGATCCGAGATCGATCCTTTCAAATTCCATGAGCATAACAGAGCTTGAGGTGTTATTCCTCTCCATCCCCATCTCGGGCTGGGAGAACGAGGCAAAATTTTCAAGCTCTCCATCGAAATCGAGCCTTCGGCCGAAGACGTCCACCTCCGGCCTCCCTGCGGACTGGTTTAGGGCGCCTTCCAGCTTCGATGATGAGCTATTTCCGGACGGATAAGCGCTGGCCGATCCGGCTATATTGGCCTTGAACTCGAGCTTCTTGACCTCGTCGTTGATGGTGCTGTTCGTCTCCAACAGGCCGATCTCGGGGTCTGCCTCCAGGGTCGGATCGGCGATGCTGCTGGAATCCGTCTCCTCCACCTCGGAGTCCTCTACCTCGAAGTCCTCCACCTCGGAGTCGTTATCTCCTGCAGCTTCGGCAGGTCCGATAGTTTCGGCAGGATAGATGCCCGCGGAAGGTGGCTCAGCCTTGGGAAGCTCCCTCTCAAACTCGGAGTCGCTCGGATCGGAGGTGGCCTGGAACTCGGTCTCCGGCGGTTCGGGGCCCTCCTGAAGCGTCCTCTCCTCAGAGCTCGGGTCGAGGACCGCCGGCTCCCTCAGAACCTCAGCCGAGGACGATCCGGGAAGGCTTTGAGCCGCCGAAAGCCTGGATGCGTCTGGAGCCGTTCTCTTCTCTCGCGCAGCATCGATGGTAGCGGATTCGGTCTCCGAACGACCGGGTTGGAGGCGGTTTTCGTCCGACCGAGCGGCCCCTTGAACGGGGACACCTTCACCTGGGAGGTCGCCAGCCTGGACACCTTCATCGACATCCTCAGGGTGGACACCTTCCTCGGGGAGGTCGCCAGCGGAGCTTTCAACGGCGACGTATTCCTTTGACGCCTCGGGCTCCGCAGCTTCCGCCTCCATGGAAGCCTCTGGAAGCTCCGATCCTCCATCGGAAGGGGCGATTTCGGCCGGGCCGTCGGACTCGTCTAAGCCGTTCTGAGGTACGACTGGCGACTTCTGCTCGCCGGACTCCTCACCTGATTCGTCGGCTCCGGGCATCTCATCCCCCTCCGAATCTGCTGCTACCACCGGTCCATCGGAAGCCGGATCCGCCTTATAGATTACCGGAGTCTCTTCGGCACCGGATACTTCAGAGGGAGAGCCTCCGCCGCCGGAAGAGCCCGCCTCCGCGTCGGGAACCGCTCCGGAGTTTCCATCACTGGTGGCCGTCTCCGGCGAGGCGGTGGAGGTTGCGGTCTTGCCGCCTCCGGAGGAGGACTTCTTTCCTCCACCACCGCCGCCGGAAGATCCACCGATGGTCATCGCCCTTCCATTCGATCCGTCCTCATCGAAGGTTCTGGGGGTATGGTCCAGCTTCACCGAGGGGGGGGCTGTAACCGGGCTACCCGAGGGGGTCGCCCTCAGATTCGAGCACTCTCCGATGCCGCCGTCGCCTGCGGTCTGATCGCAGGATAGAAGAAAGCCCAGGCTTGGAGAGAGGAGGAGGAGTCCCAGGACCAGGAGGAAACCCCACGCTCGAACCTGCTTTCTTGGAGGTACGTTGAGCCTCCTCAACACCTCCATATCCCGCAGCTTTCGGCCCTTTCCCCTCCGGGCGGCCTGGATCCTGTATGCGGAGTACCCCGTAATGATGAACCCTGCGATGGTGGCTATGGTGGCTGCAAGGGCTGACATGACTCCCTCACCAATTTGACCCGTTAGTTGATATATATTGTAGTTATATATCAGTTACGCATAATGTTATTAAAATACTTTTCGTAGGTTGAGGAAAGGCTCTAAACTTTAAATCGATCCGACTCATCTAAAACCGAGGCCTTTAGCATGAGAGAAGACGAGAAGTTCCAGATCATATGGGAGAACGCCCAGAAGATGCCGGAGATGGAGAAGGCGATGTTCTATGAGCTTGAGCGAAAGAAACCTGTGGTGGGGCTGCTCCTGGTGGTCTTCTTCTTTGGTGGGGCGGGGCTGATCTACGGGGGGAAGGCGATCAAGGGCGCGATATTGATGCTGGCCGACCTCGTCCTCCTGGCTCTCCTCCTCACCCTCATGGGGTTCGGCTCTTTCTTTCCCGGCGGACCCGCCGGAGTTGGGGATTTCGGCCTGAACGAGGGCCCTGGGGCAGCAAGCGGCATCCTCATCCTGTTGCTTCTGGTCCTTCGCATCTATGACGCCCGGGACGTCCTGAGGACGATCCAGGAGTACAACCAGAGGCTTTACGTTACGGTATTCGATCGGTCCCCGCCATAAGGAAGCCCATCTTCTGGACTGTCTGGTGCGGATTCCAGTAAAAATTGTCAGGATCGGCGGCACATACCTGGACCGCCGATCTAATTCATCATCTTCCGGTGCCAGCGGACCCGGGAGCCGGATCAGTCACCTGGACCATCACCGCGGACTCGGCGCCGCACCCGGCGAAGGTGGAGCTGACGGTGAAGGTCTTCAACCCTGCCGATCCGAACCTCGAATCGAGGACGTATGTTCCCGTCGAGACCCTTCGCAGGGTGCTGCGGGTGAGGACTGCGTCAGCGGGGCTCCAGGTGAGCCTCAAGCTCGAGGGGTCGGCGAGGGCTCCCGTCGGACCATAGAACCTCACGGTGAGGGTGTAGGGGCCGTAGGCCGAGTTGGCGTTGAAGTCCATCGCTGCCCAGCAGCTTGGCATCCCTTCCAGGGGCTGGACGGGCTGGACGAAGATGTCGCTTGCCGCACCTTCCTGGAGGACGTAAGCCACCCATACGAAGCCGTCAGAGGGGCTGAACGAGAGGGCTGGCCATACCTCGTCGCCGGGGGTTCCGGTCACTCTTGACCTATCGATCAGGCTCCAGCCGGGGTTGAACCTCTCCAGGTAGAGGTCGTAGCTACCTCCTTCGTCGGAGCTGTAGACCAGGTCAAACTCCCCGTTCTGCCAGACGAGGCTTGGGTAGTCCTGGGCAGACGGGTCGGAGGTGACCCTCCTTTTATCGAGGGGGTTGAGGTTCCGGTCGTACTTCTTTACGAAGACGTCCAGGTTTCCGGACTCCTCGGAGGTGTAGGCGATGTAGATTCTGTCATCGTCTCCCCGGGCGATGGACGGCCGGTCCTGATAGCTGGTTTCGGCGGTAACTCTCACCTTTTGGGTCGGGGTCCAGGCGGAGTTGAACCGCTCGATGAAGATGTCGCCGCCGAAGACGGGTCCCTCCTCCCAGGATTGGTAGGCCAGGTAGAAGTCGCCTCCCACCTTGATGAGAGACGGGCTGTCCTGGTCCTCTGAGGAGGTGGTGAGCCTCCGGGTCTCGATGAGGAAAAGGTCTTCGTCATACTTCTTGACGAAGATGTCCCAGCTTCCCATCTCGTCGGAGACGTAGGCGACGTAGTAGTATCCATCGGCGTAGATCGCCGACGGAGTGTCCTGGTAGGCCGGATCTCCGGTGGCCTGAACCTTATCTATCTGGCGCCAGCCGAGATCAAACTTCTTGAGGAATATGTCCCCGCTGTAGAGGGCACCCGTCTCCCAGGACTGGTAGGCGAGGAGGTGACCATCGACGGAGCTGACCAGAGAGGGCCTGTCTTCGATCCCCGTCCCCGAGGTGAGCTGATAGATCCCTCCGCGGCTGACGAGCTGGTAGCCGCTGTATCCCACGGCGCTGTCGTATCGGCCGGTCGGCTCGTGCTTTCCGTCCCGGACGTAGACGTAGAGGTTGTACTCGCCGGCGTCGCCGATATCCGGCGACCAGGTCCAGGTTCTGCTGGTGCTCCAATCCTGGACCACCCTCCAGGCGTTGCCGGTGGAGGGCCCCATCATCCAGAACTTGTAGAGGATGGAGTCGCCGTCGGGATCGGAGGCCGAAGCCGTCCAGACGACGGTCGATCCCGCCGTCTGGGGACTCGGCTGGTTAGGCAGCAGTGCCGTCACCCTCGGTGGCCGGTTGGCAGGGGTCAGCTGGTAGTCTCCGTATCCTTTGGCGCTGTCGTATCGGCCGGCTGGCTCGTGCTTTCCGTCCCGGACGTAGACGTAAACGTCGTAGAGGCCGGCGTCGCCATAGGCCGACGACCAGGTCCAGGTGCTGGAGGTGGACCAGTCTCGGACGATGCTCCAGGCATCGCCGGTGGAGGGGCCCTTCAGCCAGAACCTGTAGAGGATCTGGTCGCGATCCGGATCGGTGGCCGTAGCCGTCCACCTTATCGTCGATCCCGCCTTCTGCGGGCTTGCCTTGTCCGGCGTCAGGCTGCTCAGGTAAGGCGGCTGGTTCGGCGGCGTGGGTCTGGCCCTTATGGTGATGTAGGTCCCTGCCGAGTCATCCCACCCTGCGGGGGAAGCGTGGAACCCGTCCCTGACCCTCACCTCGACCTGGCTCTGGCCCGCATCGAAGGAAGTGGTCCTCCAGGTCCAGGCGTTGGCGGTGGACCAGTCCTGGACCGTCCTCCAGAGGTTGCCTGTGGAGGGCCCCTTCAGAAGGAACTTGTAATAGACCGGCTCGCCGTCTACGTCGACTGCCGACGCGGTCAGCCTTATGGTCGTCCCGGCGGTCTGGGCCCCAGGCGGGGTTGCCGAGAAGCTGGTGATCATCGGAGGCTGGTTGGGCCTGTACCCGAGGATCAGGAAGTCCGACCAGGCGCGGTCGTCGTAACCCGAAGGCCCCGAGTGGCGGCCGTCCCTGACCTGGACCATCACATCGCTCAGCCCGATGTCGGCCGGCGATGTCCTCCAGATCCAGCTGCTGCTTCTCGTCCAGCCGGTCATATCGACCCATGCATATCCCGTCGCTCGGCCTCTGAGCAGGAACCTGTAGAGGATCGGCTCCCGGTCAGGGTCCCAGGCCACCGCGGTCCACCTGACCCAGCTCCCGGCGTACTGGGGGCTGGGCCGGTCGGTGTAGAGGAATCGGACGACCGGAGGCCGATTGGATGGATCGAGTTTGAAGGAGGCGCTCTTCTTGTTGTCCCACGGCTCGGGGATGGAGTGCTTCCCGTCCTTCACCCAGACCTCGACACTGTAGGTTCCGGGGGCCTGGCCTGAGGTACCCCAGGTCCAGACGTTGTTCGTGATCCAGTCGGTCTTTGCCACCCCGTTGACGAGGAACTTGTAGAGGATCTGGTCCCCCTCGGCATCGGTGGCGGTCGCCGTCCATGTTATCGAAGTGCCCACCTTCTGCGGGCTGGAAGGGCTGGGGCTGAGGGTCTGTATCACCGGTTTGGCATTGTAGTTTCCGAAGTCCTTGCCCACGGCGAACCTGTTGGCGGGATTAAGGGTGACGCTGTAAGATCCGCTGGCGGGCTCCTTCGCCGTCCACTTGGCCTGGGGCTCCTCTTGCAGGGTGTAGGTCCCGTAGCCCAGACCGGCGAATATGTACGATCCGTCCGGGCCGGTCACCGCGGTGTCGTTGACCGCCCCCATGAGCTTGATCGTCCAGCCAGCCAGGCCGGGCTCGCCGGGGTCCTTATTGCCGTTGCCGTTAAGGTCGTTGTACTTCACCCCCGAGATCGAGTTGTTCTCCACGCTGTTGCCGAAGTCCCTTCCGCTCACGTCGCTGCTCGCGATGGTGACCGAATAGGATCCGTCGCCGGAGGGGAAGGTCTGATGCCAGCTCGGTCCTCTGGAGAGCTCGCTGATCTTGTAGGTCCCCGGGACCAGGCCGTCGAAGCTGTAGGACCCGTCGGTTCCCGTGGTGGCGCTGAGGGTCACATGGATTCCGCTGTAGGTGGTGGTGCCGTCCAGAACGATGCCCCATCCGGATATGCCGGTCTCGTCAGGGTCCTTGGTCCCCAGGTTGTGGGTGTCCAGGAACTTCATCCCGGAGATGGAGCGAGTGCCGGTCAGGCCGAAGTTCTGGCTGATCACCACAGAGGTGGTCACGGTCACGGTGATGGTAGAGGAGGTGGTCATGACGAAGCCGCCTGGCGGGGGGTCGCTTATGGTGTAAGTGGCCGGGGCGATGCCCTCGAAGGTGTAGACTCCTTGCTGGTCAGTGGTGGTCGTGGCGATGAGCCTCTCCCCCTCCAGCAGCTTCACCTCGGCACCCGGAATCCCCGGCTCGTCCTCATCCTGAGCCCCGTTGCCGTTGAGGTCGTAGAACTTCTTGCCGGAGATGGAGAGGTTGCCCCGGTTGCCGAAGTCGATGCCGGTGGCATCTTCATCGGTCAGGGAGACGGACTGAGATCCGCCGGCCGGAGCCGTCGCCTCCCATCCGTCCAGGGGAACCTCGCTCACGGTGTACTCCCCGGGTGGCAGCGTGCCGAAGGAGTAGGATCCATCCTCGGAGGTGGTGGCCACGCTGGTGACGTTGCCGTTTTGCTCCAGCGTTATCGTCCATCCGGCCAGGCCGTCCTCTCCGTCGTCCTTGACCCCGTCTCCGTTGAGGTCGTAGAACTTGGTGCCTGAGATGGAGCGGCTGCCGTAGTTCCCGAAGTTCCTGTCTTCCACGTCCGCATCCTCAATCTCAACGGAGTAGGACCCGCCCTCCGGGACGGTCTGTGTCCAGCCCTCCTGGGAAACCTCGCTCACGGTGTAGGTGCCGGGAGCCAGGCCATCGAATATGTAGGACCCGTCGGCTCCGGTGATCTTCGTGGTCTCCGTTCCGTCCGGGCCGGTCAGCCTGACGGTCCAGTCGGCCAGGCCGGGCTCGCCGTCGTTCGCGCCGTTGCCGTTCAGGTCGTTGAACTTGAACCCGGAGATGGAGAAGGTGCTGCCTCTAAGCCCGAAGTTTCTGCCCACCACGTCGGCCTCTGTAAGGTTGACCGTATATGATCCGTCAGCCGGGGCGGTCGCGGTCCAGCCCTCCTGGAGGGTCTCGCTGAGCGCGTAGGTTCCGGGAGGAAGTCCCTCGAATCTGTAAAATCCGCCCTCGTCGGTCGATGCGGTGGCTTCGGTTCCGTCGGGCTTTGAAAGCCTGATGCTCCAGCCGGCCAGGCCGGGCTCGCCGTCGTCAGCCCCGTCTCCGTTCTGATCCTCGAATGCCCTCCCCGAGATGCGGAAGGTTGCAGCCATGTTTCCGAAGTTCAGGTCTGTCACGTCGACGTTGGCCATGGTTACCATGAAGGATCCGTTCGCCGGTGCGGTCTGGGACCAGCCGGTCTGGGGAGCCTCGCTCAACATGTGGGTGCCCTGGGCCAGGCCCTCGAACCTGTACGATCCGTCCTCGGCGGTGGAGGTCGAGGTCTCGCTCCCGTCCGGTGCGACCAGGGTTATGGTCCAGCCGGGGAGGCCAGGCTCATCAGCGTCCCGGATGCCGTTGCCGTTGAGGTCGTTGAACTTGACCCCGGAGATGTTCAGGGCGAGCACAGTGACCTCTTCGACGGGCTCGGTGATGTTCTCCGGGGGCGCTTCGATGATCACGTTTCCGAAGTTGACATCGCTGGCGTCCGCCTCGGCCAGGTCCACCGACTGGGATCCGGTATCCGGAGCGGTCGGGTTCCAGCCTTCCTGGGACGCCTCGCTGACGGTGTACGTGCCCTGGGCCAGGCCCTCGAACCTGTACGATCCGTCCTCGGCGGTGGAGGTCG
>DAINAQ010000022.1:0-182 GCA_036733325.1 Methanothrix sp. | reverse complement strand
AGCGTCCCGGATGCCGTTGCCGTTGAGGTCGTTGAACTTGACCCCGGAGATGTTCCCCGTCGGCGTCTCATCTGGTCCCGCCTCCTCAGGCGCACTGATGGTGTAGATCGCGTCCATCGATCCGTCGTACTCGCCCTGGTGCTGACCGTCTCTGACCTGAACCGTGACCTGATGGTCGCCTG
>DAINAQ010000021.1:0-12477 GCA_036733325.1 Methanothrix sp. | reverse complement strand
AAGGCCGAGGTGGAGCTCTGCGGCCACGCCACCCTGGCATCCGCCCACGTCCTCTGGGAGGAGGGGATCCTCGGACCCGAAGAGACGGCGCGGTTTGAGACCAGAAGCGGTCCCCTCTCTGCCCGTAGAAAGGGCGATCTGATCGAGATGGACTTTCCGGCAGAGCCGGAGAGGACCGTCGAATGCTCCCCTCCGATGCTCCAGGCCGCCCTGGGAACGCCCTTCTACTATGTCGGGGATAACAGGTTCGACCTCCTGGTGGAGCTGGAATCCGAAGACGCCGTCCGAACCCTCCAGCCGAACTTCGATCACCTCAAGAAGCTACCGGTCCGCGGGGTGATGGTAACCAGCAGAAGCGACTCTCCGGAATACGACTTCGTCTCCCGGTTCTTCGCTCCGGCCCTGGGGATCGACGAGGACCCGGTGACCGGCTCGGCCCACTGCTGTCTGGGACCATACTGGGCGAGAAAGCTGGGGAAGACCGACCTGGTGGGGTATCAGGCTTCGGTGCGGGGGGGAGTGGTCCGGGTCAGGATGGAGGAAGATCGGACCAGGATCGCGGGCGAGGCGGTAACCGTCCTCAAAGGGGAGCTATTGGAGGGATAGATTCGGAGCGGGAGCAGGGTGACGATCCCTCCGCATCTCATCCTCGGGGTCCCTGGATCGATGCCCCGCGGATGCTGGCATCATCGCTCCATCTATCCTCTACCGCCTTGTCGATCCTCTTCCCGTCATCCGTCCGCCTTACTCTGCCCGCCTTCATCCGCCACCTTCATCCGCCAGCGTCTTGACCATCCTGGTCTCGGGGACTCCCGCCTCCTCGTTGATCCCGTCGCCCGTCATCGTCCACCCCCTGGCCTGATAGAACCTCATCGCCCGGAGGTTGTCGCTGAAGCAGCAGAGCCTCCCCGTCCGGTGTCCCTCTGCCCTCATCTCCTCCTCCAGGCGTCCCAGAAGGGCGGACCCGATCCCTCGCCCGAACCTGGAGGGATGGACCCAGAGGAGGTCGACGGCGTCTTCGGAGGCGGCCGCCACCCCCACCACCTCGTCCTCGCCCGCCTCCGTCTCACCCACGGCCACCGTCATCCTCGGCCACTGCTCGCTGACCAGGGCCAGGACGGCGTCGCCTTCCATCCAGGGGCGCAGGGCCTCCTGGGGGATGAAGGGGCCGTAAACCTCCATGATAGTCTCCCTGCAGAGGCTGACGATGGAGGAGACATCCTCCTTTGTGGCCTTCCTGAGAGAAAAATCGGACATTTCTATCGGCCCCTCTTCTCCGACTCTTCCGTTAATATCTTCTGCCCGCCCGGAGAGATCGGAGGCGGATATTGAGAAATGGAGAGATTACAGGACAGCTATGGAGAATATTGAGAATGAGATGTACCGGCGGGATCAAAGCAGATAAGATGGAGATGATCGAGATGATCGAGATGATCGCGATGCTCGTGGTGAATCAGGATGAAGCTTGGAGATGACATAAAATGATTTACAGAGCAAGACCCGGACAGTCGAGCTATGGCGAGGCGATAGGCATCCTCCTCCTGGACAGCTTCACCCCCTTCATCCCCGGAGACGTCGGCAACGCCACCACCTACGACTTTCCCGTTCGTTTTCAGAAGGTGGAGGGTTTGACCGCAAGAAGGGTCCTGGGAAAGGACCCCGCGGCTTTCGTGCCCCTCCTGGAGGCGGCCGAGGATCTGGCAGGCCAGGGGGTGAGGGCGGTCACCGGGGACTGCGGATTTCTCGCCTTGCATCAGAGAAAGCTCGCCGCCTCGCTCCGTATACCGGTCTTCCTCTCCAGCCTCCTCCAGATCCCCTTCATATCGGCGATCATCGGCCCCCACCGAAAGGTGGGGATCATCACCGCCGACTCGGAGAGCCTGGACCAGACTTTGCTTTCCGCCGTGGGCGTCGAGACGACCGAGAACCTGGCAATCGGAGGGATGGAGGATCAGGAGGCCTTCTCAAAGGCGGTGATGGAGGAGACGGGGGTCCTCGATGCCGGGGCGGTGGAGAGGGAGGCAGTCTCAGTCGCAAGAGGGATGGTCGAGGACGAGCCGGAGGTGGGAGCCCTCCTTCTGGAGTGTAGCTGCCTTCCACCCTACGGGAGGGCGATCCAGGAAGCCGTCGGCCTCCCGGTCTTCGATTACCTCACCATGATAAGCTACGTCCACTCAGCCCTGGTCAAGAGGAGGTTCGAGGGAGAGATGTGAGGGGTGGCATGTCGAGCGAGGAGCCGACAACCATGGCGGCCTGATACTATATCTTCCCATTTCGACTCACTTCCGGCATCCCGTCAGTCCAGCTTGAGAAGCTTCGCGTTTACGGCGACGATGATGGTGCTCATGCTCATCAGAACCGCCCCCACCGCCGGGCTGAGGAGAATGCCCTGCCCGTAGAGGACACCGGCCGCGAGAGGTATGGCGAAGGCGTTGTAGCCCGTGGCCCAGAGGAGGTTCTGAAACATTTTGGAGTAGGTCTTCCTGGATAGCCTGATGATGGAGACGACGTCCCGGGGATCGTTTCGGACCAGGACGATGTCGGCGGTCTCCACGGCCACGTCGGTTCCGGCCCCGATGGCTATCCCCACATCGGCCTGGGCGAGGGCCGGAGCATCGTTGACCCCGTCGCCCACCATGGCCACGATGTACCTCTCCTGAACCTCCCTGATCTTCTCTGCCTTCTGGTGGGGGAGGACCTCGGCGAAGAACTCGTCCAGGCCAAGCTCCTCTGCGACCTGCTCTGCCACGTACCTGTTGTCCCCGGTGAGCATCATACACTTCGTCCCCATGGACTTCAGCTTCTCCACCGCCTCCTTCGACTCCAGCCTCACCGAGTCGCCGAGGGCGAGGGCTCCCACCGGCTTTTCATCCTGGAGGAGGAATACGACCGTCTTTCCGCCCTCCTTCGCCTCCTGAGTCCGCCGATCCTCCAGCTCTATCCCCTTCTCTTCAAGATAGCCGGGGCTGACCACCTTCAGGCTTCTTTCGCCGACCACTCCCTGGACGCCCTTCCCTGGAATGGAATCAAAATTCTCCACCTCCAGGAGCTCGATCCCCCTCTCCTTTGCGCCCCTGAGAACGCCCGCGCCTATGGAGTGTTCCGACCGGGACTCCAGGGACGCGGCCAGCCTCAGAACCTCCTCTTCACCCAGGTTCGAGAGGGTGATGACCTCGGTGACCCCAAACTCCCCTCGGGTGAGGGTCCCGGTCTTGTCGAATACGACCGCCTCGATCTCCCTTGCCCTCTCGAAGGACTGTCGGTCCCTGATGAGAAGGCCGGAGTTTGCGGCGAGGGAGGTCGAGACCGCCACCACTAGGGGGATGGCCAGGCCCAGGGCGTGGGGGCAGGTTATCACCATCACTGTGACGGACCTCTCGATGGCGAAGGCGAAGTCCCGGCCGTAATAGAGCCAGGCGGCCAGGGTGACCGCCCCCACCGAGAGGGCGATGAGAGTGAGAAAGAAGGCGGCCCGATTGGCGAGGTCCTGGGTCCTGGACTTGCTCTCCTGAGCCTGGTTCACCAGATCGATCACCGTGCTGAGGTAGGTCTCCTTCCCGGTCTTGGCCACCTCGACCACCAGGGACCCCTCTCCGTTTATGGACCCGCCGATCACCTCGGAGCCCGCCTCCTTGGATACTGGCTTGGACTCTCCGGTGAGGAGGGACTCGTTGACGCTGCTTTTTCCCTCCGCCACCGCCCCGTCTACGGGGACCTTCTCTCCGGGCTTGACCATGACCCTGTCCCCTACTTTGAGCACCTCGATCTCTACGTCCTCCACCTTTCCGTCCCTGATGAGGTGGGCCTCCGAGGGCATGATCTTGGCCAGCTCCTCCAGGGCCCGGGAAGCGCCCATCACCGAGCGCATCTCCATCCAGTGGCCCAGGAGCATGATATCGATCAGGGTCACCAGCTCCCAGAAGAAGAACTTGCCCGGAAGGCCGAAGACCACCGCAGAGCTGTAAAAGTAGGCCACGGAGATGGCAACTCCGATCAGGGTCATCATCCCCGGTTCCCGCTCTGAGATCTCCTTTTTGAGGCCCTTCAGGAAGGGCCAGCCGCCGTAGAAGTAGACCAGGGAGGAGAGGATGAAGAGCAGATAAAATGAGCCGGGGAAGGTGAGGTCGAAGCCCAAGAAGGACTGGATCATGGGGGATAGGGCCAGGACCGGGACTGTGATCAGAAGGGAAACGAAGAACCTCTTTTTGAAGTCCTGGAGCATGGCGGCGTGGTGGCCGCCTCCTTTGTGCCCTCCTCCGCCTCCACCATGAGAACCGTGACCTCCGCCATGCCGGGCTTTCCGATCTTCCTCATGGGATTCATGGCCTTCGTCATGCTGGGCCTTCTGGCCTTCCTCATGGGATTCATGGCCTCTGCCAGGCTGGGCCTTGTGGCCTTTCTCATGAGATTCATGATCACCCGCCCCATGGGCTTGATGGCCCTCTGTTGGCCCCTGGTGGCTGGAAGCCTGCGTCTTGTCGTTCATGCCATCCATCTGTTGAGATTTATCTTCGTTCATGGTGATCGATCCCCCACATATAGTGGAGGTTGATGAGTTATATAATAATCGCTCAAACCGATTCAAACGCCCAGAAGGGGATTTATAAATCCAGTCTGATGAGATGAAAAAGATGAGAGATAGATACAAAAGATTGTAACTCCTATAATTTTATTGAGTCGATGGGATCGATCTTCTGACGGCCGGAAGAATGCCAAGAGCCATCGTAAAAGCCGGCAGTGGAACGGGATTTTAGTGGGGTTTTTGTAGTTATATTTTGCCAGAAGATATGACGAAGGAATTACTGGTAGAATTTCACTGGCTGGACTTAAAGGACGCTAGGCGCAGCAATAGAACCCAAGAACTCAGAGAGCCAGAAATTAAAAGCCATATTACAACCATCGTCATCCAATCCAGGTATCGAGTGTTTCCATTGATGACACTTAATGATATAAAAATAAGAGTTAGATAACATATAGAATTGGGAATGAGAAGTCTCCTCCGAAATTGGCTGACGTTCAAGTGCCTCTGCCCTTTATATCCTATTTCGAACTTTCTCCAGAGTCCGGCTGTACGAAACGTTTCTATCAAACCTATGAGCAAAAGTGCTATGCCCAACCCGTTAGGGGTCTGTCTGGGTATCACAAACACTAACGAAATTATCGCTATGGCTAAAAAATTTAGATAAACCTGGCTTGATAAGGCGGTCAGATCTCGGTTCTGGGTGGTCTCAGCTATTATGTCGATATTTATCGATACTGCGACAAATACAAGCCCGAGAAGAACAAATGCTGCTGATCCTGCCAACATGTAGAAATTTGTCCAACTGTCTATGGTCGATGCAAATTCGTCGATCATATCGATATCAACTCATATATTTTATTTGAATCTGCTATTCTCTATCTTAGTAGCTTGCTATCGATATCGTTTAAAAACATTTCGATTTGCAAGCGGCAGGAAACTTGCCTCCTCCCTCGAGCTGTTCAAGTTCAAGCACTTCTACGCGGTTCGAGCCCTATTCGTGGAGGGTAGGGTCCTTGTCTCCATGATGGAGATGGGAAGACCCGTAAGCTCGATCTCCATCATCGAGGTGATCGCCGCAGACTCTGTCTCGGCTACAGCCTCGAGATTGTTCTTCCGGGAGGAGCTCCGCGAGGAGCTTGCTGGACTGGTATCACTGCTCGCTCGAACTTATATAGCGTCTAGTTAGTGCCTGAACCCCTCAGTTCCTTCATGAAGTGCTCGTTCACCATTCCAATGTACATATCCAGTGGGAGAATCTGTCGACCTATAATTTTTAGCGTCTCTTCAGATACTGCCCCCTGCATAATGAGCTGACTGCCCGCATCCAGTGCAGCCTGTAGCACGTCACACACTGGTTCGCCCATATCCATCAATCGGCCTCAGTACTTCTGCGTGCGGTCTTAGAAGCGCGCCAGCAAAGATGTAACCCCAGCTCTTACACAGTGCTTTGACCTTTCAAGCAGTGGATAGAACATCTCCGTCTCCCAGTATGCGCAGCTGGAGACGAGAACTGCCTTTTTTGCTTTTGTCCCCACAGGGGGTGGGCTTATAGGTATGGCCATCTTTGATCTCCATAAATGGCTGACCGAGAGGTAGGGCTCTATCTATGATGGCCTTCAGAGGAGCGGTTATGCCGCTATCATAAACAGGAGACGCATATACTATTACGTCAGCCTCCCTAAACCGGGGATAGAGCTGTTGCATATCGTCTCTAATCACATACTCGCCTGGATGCTTTTGCCAGCAGCCCAAGTCGCCTTTACAGGGCTTAATATCGAGTTCTGTGCCCATTCAAGCGCAATAGTCGCTTTACCTCTGAGATGCATCAACCCTTGCTCGCAATCACTTTCTGCATATCATAGAAGCAGACTAGGCCTATGACCGAAAATTATTTGAACAAAAAAGTAGAATTATATAAGGGTGTTATGAGATGGTGGATAATAGAAGACATTCGTATTGGGGTATGATATTGGTACTTATAGGGATATTTGCCTTGCTCGTAAATCTGGAAATAATCCCGAACCTGAATTGGGATATTTTTTGGCCGGTTCTGATAATAGTCGTTGGAATTTTAATGCTTTATGGGCGATATCCAGTTAATAAGTGATGTTAAGGACAACTCACCAAACCTTCGGCTTCAGCTCCTCAATTTCGCCCCTCAGCGGTCGGATTTCCTCTGCCCACTCCATCGCCCCCCCTCTAGCCCTCAGACCTTCGCCAGGCTTTATCCTCCGTCTCAGCTCTCACTGCTTCGGCCTTTATCGCCTTGGTCGTCTGATGTAATTTCCAGCCTGAGATGAGAAACTCGATCCCGAGCATTCTAGTTGATATTTAGATCGAAGAATAAGTGCGGGGAACGGGATTCGAACCCGCGAACTCCTGCGAGACGGGATCTTAAGTCCCGCGCCTTTGGCCACTTGGCAACCCCCGCCTGGAAATCGGCTCGCGAAAACCGTAACTACTAACCTCTTTATCGTGATCGCGCCGATGGATGCGGAGTTGAAGCGCGCAAGATATATAGTTTCCCGCAAGTGCTAACCACCTCCAATGCCGAAGGTGAGGCGATGAACCGAAGCGAAGAGCCCGACCTCCATCCACCGGTCCGTCAACCCCCGAATAGAGACGATGATCATGACGAGAGCGGGGACGGAAGCCAGGAAAAGAATCAATACGAAATTCATCATCAGGAAATTTATCAGCACGAAATTTATGAAGCCGATAAATACGATTTCTTGAACTTCATGAAGGCCGCCGGAATCGAGGAGGAGGAGCTTTTGGCCGTGATCGCAGAGCTCGACGCCTACAAGTCCATCCCCGGAACCACCCTCCGAAGGTACCTCAACCGGGTCTTAAGCTCCGTGGAGACGGACTGCAGGCTTGCCTTCCTCAAGGGGATGATCGTGGGGACGGCGATCTGCGAGAACCTGGCGGTCGAGGAGGGCGACCTCGAGGGCCGAATCGACGCCGAGGTGAAGAGGAGGCTTCAGCTGATCCTCGACGACCTGGACCGGCTCTGATACGGATCCCGGTCTGAGATCGAAACTGTTCCAATCGATCGGATTCCTCCCTTCGTCCCTGAAATCAGGCCTTCTTAATCAATCGTATCTGCCGGCCAGGCCCCGCACCCAATCTGTTATTATCCCCGAATTCAATTCCAGCCCATGGAGAAAGGGATCTACACTCTCGTCCTCAGGCTCGAGGCTGATCGGGTGGTGGAGGTCGGCTCCCTGGGACCCGTTCTCTTCTCGGCTGGATACTACGCCTACACCGGCTCCGCCCGGGGCCCCGGCGGACTCTCTCGGGTGAAGAGGCATATGCGGGTGATGGAGGGAAGAAATCCCGCCCGACGCTGGCACATCGACTACCTGCTACCCCACGCGGCTCTGGTGGAGGTGGTGGCGACCAGGACCGAGGAGGATCTGGAATGCCCCATCGCCCGCCTGATCGGCGAGAGGCTCTCTGCCGTCCGCCATTTCGGCTGCACCGATTGTCGTTGCTCCAGCCACCTCCATTTCTCACGGGATCGAGAGGAGATCCTCTCGGCGGTGAGGTCCGCCCACGCCCCGAGACCCCGGCCAGATTCAGACGAAGAAGATCTGCCGGATGACAACCGCCGAAAATACAAGCAGGCCGCAGAGGGTTAAGGGGAGGGTGTACCCCCGGAGGGTCTCTTTGAGATCCGAGTCTGTCGTCTCCCTCACCAGCCAGAAGTAGGGGTCGCTGACGCTGGAGAGGACGAACGCCCCCGCCGAGATGGAGAAGAGGAGGGTCACCGGGTCTCCGGGAAGATCCTTCATAATCTCGGCGGCGATCACCGCCGTCACCACCCTCGACCCCTGGGCCAGCTGGATCAGAGAGGCCACCAGGAAGGGGAGGACTACCGCCGGGACTGCTAAAGAGAGCTCCGCAAAGATCTCCGGGCCCAGGCCGCCCTGGGCGATGACGTACCCGAAGGCTCCGGCCCCGCAGAGATCGAAGATGATGACCCCGGCCCTTCTGGTCGCCTTCTTGATCATCTCGCCGGCCTCATTCTTCGCCAGGGCCGCCGAGAGCAGGGCCCCGGCCAGGAGGGCGACCTCCGGGGACCCCACCATCCTCGCCTGGGGCGAGAGGAGGCCCGCGCCTATCAGGGCCAGAGGGAGGGCGACCGGCGCCCAGGAGACGAGCCTCGGAGGGAGAGAGCCCCTCTCTTCCTGGGATTCCTCTTCGGCGGCAGCAAGCCGCCTCATGGAGAGATACGCCGGAACGAAGAGGAGGAGGGATAGGGGAAGGCCGAACTTCAGAGCCTCGGCCGGGGCGACCTGCAGGGTCCCGGTGAGGGCGACCATCACCGGCGACGGATAGACCAGGTTATATGAGATCACCGAGAACGCCGCCGTGGTGTACAGAAACCTTCTTCCGGAGCCCTCCGCCTCCCGTCCCATCCCCCCGACCACCGGCTCCAGGATCAGGTAAGCAGTCAAGCAGCACATGGCGGGCAGGGCCAGAAGATACCCGGAGACGCCTGAGACGAATAGACCTCTTTTTCTTCCGACGATCCCCAAAAGATCCGCGACGATCCGCTCCACCCCTCGGGACCGCCGGAGTTGCTCGGCGATCACCGACCCCGAGAAGACGATGATGGCGAGGGCCGAGAATATCCGGGCCAGCCCCTCCGATATGAAGCCCAGGAGCTCGGGTCCCATCCCGGTCAGCACCCCGAAGACCAGAGCGGAGACGAGGAGGCTGATGAAGGGCGAGAGGCCGAGCTCGACCGTCATCAGGCTGACGAGAAGTATCGCCAGAGCAAAGGCGATGACCGGCTCCATGGAGAGATATATAGCATTAGTCCTATTAAAAAGATCCCTCGATAGGCTTCTCAGAGTTAAAAAATATGAAAAAAAACTCATTCTGAGGTGCATATTCTTATATATGGCCGTACCGCCTAATTGTTCCGAAATTCCTTTATAGAAGGAAAACAATAAAACGTTTACTCAGGGGGAGCTTATGAAGGGTGGCTCATCGACGAAATCCCCCAAAAGGGAAGACACAGCTCATCTGTTCTGGCTAGCTTGTCTCTTACTCTTCGCCATATCTACGCCACTGGCCTACGCCTGGTCCTTTCCCTTCTCAATACCCTTTCTCTCCAGCGCCGGTGAAGAGGCCTCCCTGAGCCTGGATCTGGATCGGTCCGCGGTGGAGTACGGCGGCTCTGTCAACTACACCATCCGCCTTGAAAACTCGGGCCAAGAGGAGCTGGCCGACATATCCATATCGGACAACTTCGGCCAGGCGGGTTTCGTCGCCCTCCTCCCGGCGGGCGAGTCTTTCGAGATCAAAAGGACAACCCCCCGTCTGGAAACGAGCACCCAGCTGAGGGTCGATGCCAGCTCAGAGGGCGAAGAGATGGGAACCGCCGAGGCCGCTGTCCAGGTGGGGCTTCCCGGTGAGGAGATCTCGATAGAGGATCGGGCCCTGCAGAGAACTGGCGACGACGATCAGATCTTGAGGACGATGTCCGCATCAGCCGAGATCGATCTTGTCGTCGGGGCCGATCCCGCCGCGGTCAGGTCGGGGGAGACGACGACGGTGAGGATGACCGTCACAAACCGCGGCTCGATCTCCCTGAGAGCCGTGGAGATCTCCGGACCCGGCTGGACGGTGGATGGAGGCGACCTCGCCCCTGGAGAATCCAAGACCTTCTCCCGGACCGAGACCATCGCCGAGGATCTCTCGACGGAGATTGTGGCCTCCGGAACCACCGACGGTGGCGAGAGGGCATCGGATCGGGAGAGTCTGGAGGTCGCCATCAAGAGCTCATACCTCTCGGTCGACGTCATCACCGCCCCAGCAATCCCGGGAGGGCCCGCCACCATCGAGTATAGGCTGAAGAACGAGGGCGAGGAGGTTTTGAGCCGGGTAACGCTCAAAGACGGATCGGGGGGCATTCTTGGAATCCTCCCCCAGCTGGCCCCGGGAGAGTCCAGGAGCCTGACCCAGACCAGCTCCTCGAGCGGGGAGGCTCGCGGCCCCTTCGAGGTCTCGGCCTTCTCGCCGGAGGGCAGAACGATCGAAGGAGAGGTGACGGTCCAGGCCGCCACCACGAAGCCCGGCTCCTCCACCTCCTCTCACCCGGAGTCGGGATCTGGCTCCTCGAAGTCATCCTCCGGACCCGCTGATCCCGTCGCCCCCTCTGGATCGATGCCCGAGTTCGATATGGATATGGACCTGGAACTGAACTTCGATGAGGGGGACTCGGGGATGGACATCTTCGAAGCCCGGTCAAATCCCGGCGGCGCAGAGGGGTTCGAATCTCCGGCGGGCTCAGGGTCTGAAGGAGCGGTCACCGACCCTGGATTCGGAGGATTCGATATGGACCTCAACTTTGGCGACTTCGGGTTTGGCGAGAGCCTCGGTCCGTCAATTGAATCGGAGCCTTCAACATCATCAGATCTGTCAACATCATCAGATCAGTCAACCGAATCACAGGGCTCCGGCCTCAACGCCTCATCTGCGGCTGAGACGAAGACTGAAGGTGAAGGCGGCTCGCCGGATCTGGTGGTGACCCTCCAGGCCAACAAGACCCTGGTCCATAAGGGCGACGACATCCGCTACAGATGCGCCGCCGTGAACCGGGGCACCGCGCCCCTGGCGGATGTGGAGCTCCGGTGCGGGGCCACCACGACCACGGCCAGAAACCTCGCCCCCGGGGACGGCATCCCTCTGGAGGGGGTGACGAGGGCGGAGGGCTCCATCAACCTCACCGCATCAGCCTCCGCCTCCGGGCCCGACGGATCCGAGATCGATGAAGAGGCGTGCCTCCTGATAGAGACGATCTCTCCGGAGCTGGAGATGGAGGTCCAAAAGGACCCCGAGATCATCTGCAGAGGCCAGAGGGTCTCCATCATGGTCAGGCTGGAGAACTCAGGAGACGACGCCCTCACAGACGTGGCTGCATCGGACGACCTGGGGGAGATTGGAACGATCCCGATCCTCCGGCCCGGCGAGACCAGGACCCTTTCGAGGAACTCGACCGTCGACGAGGGTCTAAAAGACGAGATCACGGTTGTAGCCACCGACTCTGCCGGCGATCTCCTCACCAGATCTCAGACCCTGGACCTGGCTCTCTTCGAGCCCGGGCTGAACCTCACCGTAGAGCCGACGACCGCCGCCGCATATCCCGGAGAAGACGTGGAGGTGGTCTGGACCATCAAGAACTCGGGGAAAGTCAACCTCCTGGACGTGACGATGGAGGTGGAGGGGGAGGAGAGCTTCAGGCTCGCTTCGGTGGCTGCCGGAGGGGCGACGCCGATAGCCTCGTCCCATCATGCCACCGAGAGCCGGACGGTCGAGGCGAGGGCGGAGGCGAGGACCCCCGGCGGCGAGACGGTAGGGGCACAGGCCTCCTTCGAGATCGGGGTGATATCGCCGCAGATCAGCCTCAACGTCAGGCCCTCCCAGGTGGAGGCGACCCAGGACAAGCCCTTCAATCTGACCTGCCTTGTGACCAACTCCGGGAACGACCTCCTCAGGGACGTCGTCCTCGCCGAGAGGAGCCTGGGGACTCTGGAGAATATCGGACGGCTGGAGCCCGGCGACTTCAAGGTTGTAGCTTTCGACTTCTCCGCAGGGACGAATAATACCTTGAGCCTGACGGCGACGGGGATGGACTCGAGGGGTGGTATGGTGAACAGCAGCCAGGAGGTGGCGGTGAGGCTTGTATCCGCCGACATCGAGCTCGCCGTGAGGGCGGAGCCGCCGGAGACGGCTCCGGGAGGGTCCGTTAACCTGGTCTGCACCGTCGAGAACCGGGGAGACGTCCCCATCTTCAGCACCTTCATCGTTGGTGAGTCCCAGGGCCACCTGGGCACCATCGACTACATCTCCCCGGGCAAGAGCCAGACTCTGAAGAGGGATATCGAAGTCTCCGAGGAGATGGAGGAGGAGATCTCGGCCGAAGGATTCACCAGGGATGG
>DAINAQ010000020.1:0-12616 GCA_036733325.1 Methanothrix sp. | reverse complement strand
AGGCCTCGCACCAGGTCTTCCCGGATGACCAGCATCCTCGAGGTCTCGATCTCTCCGGCGTGGCCGTCTCCGGGGGTCTCAACCCCGCTCGAATCGATCAGGTCGAAGTCGGAGACCAGGCTCACCCGCAGGTCCCTGGAAGCCACGGCCCGCTCGGCCGCCTCCTTGAGGGCGGCAAGGTGGAGACCGCCCGCATGGCCGGTGAGGATCAGGACCGCCTCGAAGCCTGAGTCTCGGAAGGCGGAGAGGAGGTCGAAGACCAGGGTCCTCAGCGCCTCGGGGCTGATGGAGATCGTCCCCGGAAAGCCCCGGGTCGACCTGCAGACCCCGTAATGGACCGGCGGCGCGACGAAGACGGGCCTTCGCCGGGCGACCTCTTTGGCCACCTCCAGGGCCTGGATGGTATCGGTGAAGATGGGGAGGTGGGGGCCGTGCTCCTCGGTCGCCCCCACCGGCAAGATTACGGTCCTGGTCTTCTCCAAGCCGGCCTCGATCTCGGTCCAGGTCATCTCCTCAAGGAGCATCATATGGAGATCGAACTCCCGGCGATTACGGCCCCTTCGGGGACTCGAACTTCATACTGGACGCCGCCCACCCTCAGAGTGTAGGGACCGAGGGGAGCAGTGTCGAAGTTGGTGGACCAGGGAGCGGGACCCTCGGTGGAGTAGGGGACGACCAGGGAGAAGCTGCCGTTGGAGTCGGCGACCGTCGACTGCCGGTATTCGAAGTTTCTCCCGCGGCTGGTGGCGATGGGTGCGGATATGACCACCTCCGACCCTGGCGATGCCTCGCCGGTGATGGTGGCCCCGGGAACGTGCTCGAAGATCTTGACGTACTTCTGGCCGTTGGAGGTTACGGAGCTCTGGGACTCGTGGACCAGCCGATAATGGCCCAGAGCCTCCAGGGGCACCGAGGTGACGGCCGGGGTTTGAGATACCACCTCCGCCGCATCGTAGCCGCGGCCGAGGGACTCGTTGACGCTGTCGAGGAGTTCCTGGTAGTTGCTGGACCGCTTCTGAGGCTCGACGGATACTCCGCCCTGGCCGTCAGAGCGGAAGGCGATGGCCCAACCCTCCTGAACACCGGTCTCGGTCCCGTCGAAGAAGTGGAGCCTCGCCACCATGGTGGTGAAGTAGGAAGGCCTGTAGATCATGATCGGCTGGTTGTCCTGCCAGTAGTTGAAATGGTAATTGCCCGCGTAGATGTTGCTCCAGGCGGCTATGGCGTGGAACTTGCCCATGGCCATCTCGACGTCGGTGATCACATACCTGGTGTTGGAGTAGGGAGACATGTTCAGATCGAGCCCCGCCAGGACCGCCTCGGCCTCAGACTCGTTCGAGGCCAAAAAGAAGGGGGAAGATCCCGCCCTGCCGCTCTCTCTACTTCCTATCCCCTGCTGGAAGGGGTTGGCGTTTGGAATCCTTTGGCCAATCGTCTCGATCCAGGTGCCGTAGTCCCACCAGGACATGATCCCATAGGCTGAATCGGGGTAGGAGTACTCCTCCCCCTCAGGCGGCCGCTGATAAATGGTGTAGATGTCCATCCCCGGCTGGGGGGTGTTATCGCGAAGCCAGACCAGGGAGTCATACCAGTCATACTGAATGGGTCCTACATGATACTCTGAGTGGAAGCTTCCGATCTGAGCTCCCTGGACCGTGCCGAACATGGCCGGATAGACGAAGAGGATGGAGAGAACGGCCACCGCCGCCAGGTTGATGAGGAGGCTGTTCAGGTCCAGGTTCTCGCCGGACGATCCCTTCGCCATCCTGACCACGGCATCTTCCAGCTCCAAAAATCGGGTCTTCTCGAGAACCACCGATCCCAGGTACCCGGATAGGAAGGCGACGTTGACGGCATAGTAGTAGGCGAACCTGTTCTGGGCGAAGGTGAGGATGAGCATCATCAGCGTCCAGACCACGATCAGCATCTCGGAACTCCGACTATCATCACCACGGTACCTCTGAAGGAGGAGAGGCAGGGCCAGAAGGGTCAGCCAGAAGGGGGAGAGGATGGATATCAGCCCCGGGAAGTTCCTCTGGATGCCAAACCTCCCCGGCTCCAGGATCGAGGACGCCTCCGATATGGTGGCCGCACCGCCGGTCCTGGGCTCGAATATTCTCAAACCGCTGGTCAGAGATGCTTCGAACTGGGGAACCGCCAACATCAGGATCACAAAGACCACGGCTGCCGCCCCGACGACGATGAGGGGGAAGTAGCGCCTATCCATCTTTCGCAATACCAGCTGGTTCGAGATCAAAGATAGGAGGAGGATGAAGACGATCCCCGTGATCAGCATGGTGGGCTGGAAGATGGAGTAATGGGCGACGCTGAAGCCGTTGTGAGCCCTTACGAAGGGGAGGACCAAGAGGAGGGTGATCAGAAAGGTGATCGTTCCCGCGATCCCCAGATACTCCAGGTTCCTCCCTCTGAGGTGGTCGACGATGCTCTGGATGGTGATGAAGGCGAGGAGGACCCCCACGAAGAGGTGACCTGCCGCCCAGGCGTCGATGTATAGCCCCAAAAAGAGGCCCGCCAGGATGGAGAGGGCGAGGGGCCTCTTCAAAGCCTTTCGATCTCCTCCGCGAAGAGAGGCGAAGGTGAGCCTGCCGGCACCCGACCGGACCGCGAGCATAAAAAATAGCATCGCGGTGGTGCTGAGAAGCACCTCAGCTGCATGATGGTCGGTGAATCCCAGGATCGATCGCGACAGCAACTGGCCGGGCAGAACCGTGATCATGACCGCGGCCATGAAACCCGCCGTCCGCCCTCCCAGCTCTCGCCCTATGAAGTAGACGGGAAATACCAGAAGGGCTCCGATCAGGGCCGGAAAGACCGCCCCCACCACCTCGGCGGTGTGCATGCTGGGGGTCCCCAGATCCGCTATGTATGAGAGGATGGCGATGGCCCAGCTGTTGAAGGGGCCGTAGGTAATCTCCGTCCCGCCGGGGAAGTAGGTCATGGGATCGAACCAGGGACGCTGGTGGTTGAGGATGGTGCTCTTGGCCAGCATCATGTGGTACCAGGGGTCATTTCCGTCGAAGAAGACGGAGTCTCCGACGAAGATTCGAGACATGGGTCTGTAGACCCTCAGATAGAGCGAGAAGAGGAAGACCACCCCAAGGCCAGCGTAGATGTAAAGATCGGGGACCCGCTCCAATCTCCGCTTCTTTGGCGCCGGCCGATCGGTACCTTCAGCGCCCTTTTTTTTCTCCTTCACCGATTTCTTGGTCATCGTGCCGCAAGAACCTTGTTCAATCCAGATAAACATTTTGAAGCGAGGTATGGGGACCCTCCACCACCCAAATGGCGACTTGCAATGATATGAAGAGAGAACGGCCGTTGTCGATGGCACCGGCCAGCACCAGTACAAAGATCGATTGCACCCGCCGGATTCCGGATAAAAAGGTCGATATACCTACATGGCTGAAGGATAGAAGACCGACCTACCGACATGGCTGTCAGGGCAAAATACCGATGGCGCAGCCGAATCCCGCAGCGAAACGAGCTTGCGTCACCATCGGCCGTAAACGATGAACGAGCTGGTCATCCCGAAGAGCTTCTCTTCACGGATCGTTCCGTCGGGAAATAGGGCTCGAACCTCATCCCTGCGAAGGAGCCGGACCGATTCCGCGGCCTTCACCGCCTCCTCTCGGTCGGAGATCCTCGGATACCACCCCAGACTGAAACGGCGGATCAAGAAGACCTTCAGGGCGAGGGGGAAGAACTGAAAGAAGGGAAAGAGAAAGTGGGGCTCAAAGGGGAAGCCGCGGTTGGGGGTCTGGACAAAGTACCGCCGCCCCACCCGAATCACCTCCCGGGCCATCTTCCCCTGCTCATCGAGTCCACCCACATGCTCTATGACCGAGTTAGAAAAGGCGACGTCGAACTCATCATCGCCATACTCCCTCATATCCCTGGCGTCCCCTACCACGAGGCGGATGTTAAAGTGGTGGCTGTCTGTTCCGGAGAGGTTCAAGATGGTTATCTCATAGTTCGGATCATCGGCAAAGCCCATCATCTCCCAGAAGAGCTCTGTTCCCCCGATGTCGATGATCTTCAGAGGCTTCGGCAGGGGAGAGACCAGATCTCGAAAGAGGGCGATCCTCTTTTTCCTCACCTTCATGATCGCCGAATCGTCCCGCCCAACATCCATCATTTTTTTTAGGATTTCTCTGATCATCCAGATCGCCTCAGAGGCTATTGCCGTCTTTTTGTCAGATCGAACAGGCAGAATCATCATACGAATTTCGGATGTTTCGGCTCGACCTTACTCATCAATAACTTCGCCTAGATAGATCGTCCACGGTTCAACCCGAGATCCAGGTGAAACCGGCGTGAAGATCGAAGGTTAAAGCTTAAAACCTTTGGGGCGTCTTCAGTTATTGGAGGAATTTGATGAAGAAGATATCCGACATAAAGGGACTTGGAGGGATGCTGAATGGATTCAGGGATCTGGTGAAGGACGAGGAAAGCGTGACCTTCGTGGGAACTCCGGGGTTTTGCACGCCTTTCGCCACCTTCCTCGGCTTCCCCATCCGGGACAAGAAGCTGGCCTTCGTCCCCAACCTGGAGAGGGAGAAGACGAGAGCCCTGGTGGCCACCAAGTATGGCATGGAGCTGGGTGAAGCAGCGGCCCCCGACGCCGACGTGGTGGTGATTCTGGGAGGGATGGCCATGCCGAAGATCGGGGTGACCATCGAGGAGATGGCGGCTTTCCTGGGGAAGGTCCAGCACAAGAAGCTGATCGGGGTCTGCTTCATGGGGATCCTCGAGCAGGCGGGATGGTGCGGTACTCCGGCACTGGGCTTCGATTACGTCATGAACACCAACCTGGTAGGGGACATATCCGGAAAGTAGGGCCGCCTTCTCGAAGGGAATCCGACAAAAAAGGCGGGTTAAATCGACGAAAAAGGGTTAAAAACAACCGCATGAATGCCGGAAAGATAGAAAACTGAATTCTGGTGGGCCCGACGCGATTCGAACGCGTGACCTCACGGTTATCAGCCGTGCGCTCCAACCATGCTAAGCTACGGGCCCGGCAGCTTTTCTGATTGAGCCACCCCTTAATAACAGTTTCCCTAGATGGGCTCAAGACTGAAAGGGAAAATATGTCGCCCAATAGCGCATCTATGAGATGGTCCAATTCTCTCCTTCCTCCGACCAGATGGTCTCCGTTTTGGTGCTCCTCTGCGTGATCCGATGCCACCGGCAACTCGAGCCGAACCGGTGTCGGCGGCCAGGCCTCTGATCAGTATCACCTCGTGCGCTCACCGGGTGTTGGCCTTTCGACAGAGTTAAATCTTCGATGGATGAGGATCTCTGGGTGATGATCAGATGGCCGAAGCTGAAATGGAGAAGAAAGAGGAGCTTTCCGGGCTCTATGACCTGGCGATTCCCATAGGGATGCCCCTCAGCGTGATCCAGGATCTGGTGGACAGGTTCGAGCTGGAACCGGTGAGAAGGAACGCCAAGGTCGGGCTTCTGGACAACGAGACCGAAGAGAGGGAGATCCTCGTCCTCCGCGGCAACTTCGATACGGTGAAGGCAGCCGAGAAGTACATGTTCGAGGCCCTCGATCGGAGGATTTCCAGATGGGAGAAGAATGAGCGATCCGATCGATACAGGGAGATGTACGACAAGAACGCCGATGAGAGGAGGAATATGGTCAGAGAGAGGATCGCAGAGAGGAAGGACGAGCTCGACTTCTGATCCATGGGTCATCCCGACCGGCCCTGTTCAGCTCAGAGAACCCCCATCATCTTATGGGCCTGGGGAATGACCACCACCTCTCCCAGATCTTCCGATGCCGCCTCGAAGAGGTCCATCAGCTTCTCCGGGCCCGGCCGATCCAGGCCCGAGGCGGGCTGCAGGACGACCAAGACGTCCAGCCCCTCCAGACGGGGGCAGATCCGGGCGATCTCCTCTTTCGACGTGGATTCCAGGACGACCATCTTGGCGATGGTGACAACTCCCCTCTTCGAGGCTTCTTCGATGCAGGCCAGCTCATCTTCGATGAGGCGGCCCTGTCTGCCTTTTGAAGTCGCGCGGGAGCTGGGAAGCTTTATGTCCACGGCCGCGAAGTCGATCCAGCGGATCAGCTTTGAGAACCGTTTTTTTGAGAATCCGTTGGTCTCGAAGTAGACGGGGCGGCCCTCGGCGGCACAGCTCTCGGCCAGAGCCCGGGCGAACTGGGGCTGGCAGAGGGGCTCTCCCCCGGTTATGGAGACGCTGTGGGTGCCTTTTGTCCAGAGGGCCGAGACTCTCTCCATGGTCCAGGTCGGGGTCACCGGGTTATCCGCCTGCCGGAAAAGGGCCGGAACCGAGGGGTCTTCGACCCCGCAGAATGGCACCTCGCGACTAAAACCCGGGGAGTCGCAGTAAGAGCAGGATAGATTGCAGCCGGCGGTCCTGACGAAGACCTGCCTCCTTCCTATGAGAGGGCCCTCCCCCTGGAAGGAGGAGAAGATCTCCCCCAAAAAGCCGATCTCATCGATACTCTGTGGGATCAACGACCCCCGCCTCCAGAAAGCCGAACCTCCGATGCTTGCAGGCCTCGCACTCACCACAGTGTTGGTCACCGTTCAGGTAGCAGGACCAGGTCAGCTTCATGGGAGCCCCCACCTCCGCTCCCAGCCGCACGATATCGGGCTTCTGAAGATCGACGAGAGGGGCCTCGATCTTCGGCGGTCTGCTGAAGGAGGCCACCGACTTCTCCAGGAGGGAGTTGAACCTCTCCACGAACTCCGGCCTGTTGTCGGGATACGATCGCCCCTCCTCGGCGTTGAAGCCGACGTAAATCCGCTCCGCTCCGATCGCCTCGGCGAAGGCTGCGGCCATCGAACCGAAGACGAGGTTTCGGCAGAAGACCCAGGTGGACGGAGTGGACTTGGGGCTATCGATGTCGACCTCGTCCCCCGACGGGATGGCGGCCTCGGCCGTGGTCAGGGGGGTCATGTTCCTGAATAGGTCGGTCCGGGCAAACCTCACCTCTGAAGCCCCCAGGGCCTCCGCTATCTCCCCGATCGCCCTTCTCTCCCTCGCCTCGGCCTTCTGGCCGTAGAGGATGTGGATGATGGAGATCTCGAATCCGTCGCGCAACGCCTTCGCCGCCGCCACCGTCGAGTCCAGGCCTCCGGAGCATAGGCATACCGCCCTCGGCTTCATGGTATCATCACCCACTTGTTCTTCCCCTCCCAGAGCTTCACCGAGACGAGGCTCGCGGGGGTCTCAAGAAGCCGCCCCTCCAGCCCCGCCTTTATGTGCTCTGCGATCCTCTCCGCGGTGGGATTATCCAGGATCTCGTTCAGATCCCGGTGGTCCAGCTCAGAAAGGACCGATCCCATGATCACCTTCAAGTCGTAGAAGTCCATCAGAAAGCCGCTTTCTTCGTCCACCGGCCCCTCCACGACCACCTCCACCTCATAGGTATGGCCGTGAACCCTCGCGCACTTGCCGTCGTAGTCTGGGAGGCGGTGGGCGGCGTCGAACTCCAGGGAGAGGCCCATCTTCATTCTTCGCCCCCCACTCTCAGCCTTCCCGATTCCTCGCCAGCCTCCTCAGGCCGTCTCGATTCTTCGCCCCCCTCCTTCAACCTTCCCTGGCGGCGGTCGATCTCGTCGAGCTGGTCCAGCATCTTCCGAAGGGCCGTCCGGACCGCGTCGGAGAAGTTCACGAACTTTCCGTCGTCGCCTACGTGGCGGTTGACGTCGTCGATGATGTGTTGGGGAATCTCCACCGATATCTTGGGCACTATAATCCTCCAGTATTCCTGCAGGAATATCCAGGGATTATTAAAGCTTTCTCGGTCAGGCCTCTGCCTCGTCCAGGATCTGTGGGGGTGCCCCTGCCAGGGCCACCAGCCCCTCGGCCTCCATGAAGTGGAGCCTCGCCGGGACGACCAGGATGTGGAGCGGACCCCCAAGGTCCCGATCCGCGAGCTTCGGCAGCCAGTCGGCGACGACGGCGGCGTCCTCGGACCCCGCCCTGGCCACCCCGACGCCCAGGGAGGAGAGGAGCATGCTCTCCCCGCCTTCCGCCTCCATCTCCAGGAGGAGGGCTGCTCCCTCGCTTGCGGTCATGTACCTCTCCGGCTGGATGTCCAGGAAGAGGAGGGTGTGAAGCTCCCGGTTTAGGTTATCGACGACGACGTCATAGGGGCTCCGGGCCACGATCCTCTTTCCACCGGCGAAGTAAGGGTAGGGGATGGAGGTGGACCTTCCGAAGCGGTAGTTCTGAAGGCCGGTGAGCCCGGAGACGGCGGTGACGATGGAGGAGGAGTGGACGATCCGGGTATTTATCCCCATCCTGAGGGCCCGGAGCCGCAGGTCCAGGTGGGTGGTGGAGATCATGGGGTCTCCTCCCACCAGGAAGGCGACCTTCCTGTCCGTCGCCTGGATCATCCAATCCTCGGGATTCCCCTCCACCTCCTCCCGGCTCAGAAGCCGGACCTCTTTCCCGTAGAACTCGGCGAGCCTCTCCGGCGAGACCCCCATCATCCTCGAAGTATAGAACTCGGCATAGATCAGGTCCGCATCCCTGATCGTCTCAAGCCCCTTCACCGAGACGTCCTTCTCGTCGTAGAGGCCCAGACCAACAAAAGAGAGCATATCGGCCCATTGGAGGCATGAGGCTTAAAGGGAGCGGCCAGGGCGAGCGAAACCGGCTGGCAAAGGCTAATATGCGTTCCCCTCCGAACTATTCTCATGATCGGCAGGACGACCCAGGTTGTGGATTGCCGGGAGAGCATGGGGCTTGCCAAGGGCGGCGGCCTCGCCCAGCGCGGGACCCTCTCCGAGGCCTCCCAACCAGACGTAATCGCCATCGCCATGTCGCCGGGGCGGAGGCACATAACCAAGCCCGTCTGCGAGATCACTTACGGCCTCCGGCGAGAGGGGGTCCAGACCAGCGTCCTGGTCCTGGAGGCGGGGGCGGGGGTTCCCGACAGCTTCCCCTCGGCCTCCAAGGGGTTCGGCCCCACCTTCGGCCTCACCCCCAAGGAGATCGAGCAGATCGAGAGGCACAAGATCGCCGTCATCCACCTGGGGAACATCAGGTCTCACGTCGTCTACAAGGCCAAGGAGGTCCTGGCCCTGGCGGAGATCCCGGCGGTGATCGTCTGCCAGAGCCCCGTCGACTTCGAGGACTTCGCGAAGGTGGGGGTGAAGACCAGGCTTGTGATGCCCCCGAGAAATAAGATCGAGACCCTGGGGACGGTGGTGGACATCGTCTACGGCGTCACCAGGGGAGCGACCTGTCAGAGGGAGAAGCTCAACCGGCTGGCCAAGGTCCTGAACCACCACCTGGCCAGGATGGAGAGGGAGGAGAAGAGGAGGCGAGAAGAGGAGGAATTGCCCGAGGCCGAACGGCGGGCCAGGGCGAAGAAGTCAAAAGAGGCGATGGCAGAATCTGGAATGAGCACTTCGTTCTTTTAGAGCTAGAACTAAAAAAGGAGACGGTTCGCAAGTGATGCCGCTCTAAGACCGTGAGATCTGATCGGAGAGGATCGCGGACAAAAGACTGGAGATGAGGACGAAAGATGAAGCTGGTTATACTGCTGGGAGACGGGATGGCGGATCATCCCATCGAGGCTCTGGACGGAAAGACCCCTCTTGAGGTGGCCGAGACCCCCCACATGGACAGGATCGCCCGCACCGGCAGAGGCGGCCTGGCTGCGAACGTCCCCGCCGGGATGCCGCCGGGAAGCGACGTGGCGAACCTCTCGGTGATGGGCTACGACCCCAGGAGGTACTACAGCGGCCGGGCCCCCCTGGAGGCGGCGGCGATGGGTGTCCCTCTCGGGCCCGAAGACGTCGCCTTCCGGTGCAACCTGGTCAACGTCGACCTGGAGAAGAGGATCATGGTCGACTACAGCGCGGGCCACATCTCCTCGGAGGAAGGGCGCGAGCTGATCGCAGCCCTAACTAAAGCCGATCCCAACGCCAGGCTCTATCCGGGGGTGAGCTATCGAAACCTCCTGGTTCAGGATGAGAACGAGGGCCTGGCGGCAGTCTGCACCCCGCCCCACGACATCGCAGGCCAGCCCATCGACCAATACCTGCCCAGGGGCGAGGGCTCCGGCCCGCTTCGGGAGATGATGCTCGAATCAATACCCGTCCTCGCCGACCACCCGGTCAACCTCCGCCGCGCGGGAGAAGGCAAGCGGACCGCCAACATGATCTGGCTCTGGGGGCAGGGGAAGGCCCCCTCCATGCCCAAGTTCTGCGAGCTGTGGGGGATCGAGGGCGCGGTCATCTCCGCCGTCGACCTCCTCAAGGGGATGGGGGTCTACGCCGGCCTGGAGATGATCGATGTCCCCGGCGCCACCGGAGTTCTGGACACCAATTACGAGGGGAAAGTCAGAGCTTGCTTCGACGCCCTGGACCGGGTGGACTTCGTCTACCTGCACGTGGAGGCCCCCGACGAGATGAGCCACGACGGCAAGCTCGATGAAAAGATCGAGGCGATCCGCCGCTTCGACGCGAGAATCGTCGGCCCGGTCCTCGACGGCCTGGAGAAGTCCGGCTCCGACTGGCGGGTCATGGTCCTGCCAGACCACCCAACCCCCATCTCCATCAGGACCCACACCGCCGAGGCCGTCCCCTTCGCCATGATGGGCTCGGGGATCGAGCCGGACGGGATGGAGGCCTTTTCCGAGCGGGAGGCGGCGCGCGGCGGGTGCGGCAAGGTCGATGGGTGGCGGCTGATGGGGATGATGACTGGAGATAAAACCACCGATAATTAATATTATTTATTATATTTGTAATAAATTGCCTAGAAATTAAATGGATGGGTGGTTATTATTGGAGAGATTAATTTAGATATATATTGTGATGAGATAAATCCTGTGAAATCAGAGTATGACAAGACCACTTGGATGTATATAGGGATGCTATTCGTCCCAAAAACAAAAAAGGCTAGATTATTGAAACATTTGTGGGATTCACGTTGTATTCAGTACAATAATTGGCATCATAATAAAGACATGTGCCCACATCAATGCAAATATCATGAGAAAAATAATACTGAGATTCATTATCATGAAATAGATAGAAGCAATGCAAGATACAGAATTGCTGAAAGATGGCTTAAAGAATTCATGATAGAAAAGAATAATAGAGGTAATATGGGTCTAGTTTATTTTAATTTGCTTGGATTGGATTTAACAAAAATGGATCTAGATGAGTTCGGTCCGGATGAAGGTAGAGAATTAACGATATATAATCGGTTTTTCAGGACAACGCTGACAGGAGGAGCAAAATATTTTTTTGCAGAGTATGATCGGATTAAAATTGAGAATATATACCATGATAAGGGGAGTCAGGAAAAGCACGATTATTTTCCTTGGCATGCTGGTCGAAAAATAAATCTCGAAGATGATAAGATAGTGGTTAGTAACGAAAATGTCATATTTGTAGACTCAGACCATCGACGAGAGAGTCCCGATTTAGCTGAAGAATCTCCATTCATACAATTTATCGACGTCATACTGGGAAGCATTTTTTGCTGTCTCCATAACCCAACAAAAAATGTGCAAAAACAAAATATTGGTCTGGCCATAAAACCATTGTTATTTCGGTTGTTAAACAATCCACAAAATGTGAATAGCGGCTATCACTATCACAGAAAACAGCAAATATCATTCTTTCCAAAAAATAAATTATCTGATGAAACGGAGATATCTCAACAATTAAATATGTTTGGAAATATGACGCGGGGAAATAAGTCGTATAATCAATTCTACAACAAAAGGCCTATCCCCCTAAACGATAAAGAACAAAGGAATCTGTTCGAAAATTGGTAGACTTGTATTGTATGCCTTGAAATTTCTATAAATGGGCTCGAGATGGATCCAGCCCGAGGGATTATCGCAGGCCACCAAGTTGGAGACACATTCACATTCTGCCAATGGCAATTCAAATACTTCAAAAATCGGATTTTGAAGAGGCTCGGAGCGTGGCTTTGAACCGCTCTTCACCTCTTCATTGCGCGCCATCGGCGCTGCTTATCGCTGGAGAGTCTTAAACTGGAGTTATTCTATCTCGCCCGCTGGAGGCTCTTCTGCAGGAGATTCTTCTTCGGCAGGTGCCTCTTCAACCGGGATCTCCGCCGGAGGCATCTCCTCTGCAGGGGCCTCCTCTGAAGCGACCTCTTCTTCAGCGGGAGGCATCAGAACGGCGTCGATGATGTGAATTACGCCGTTGCTGCAGATTATGTCGGCTTCGATCACATTGGCGCCGCCCACCTTTATGCCCTCATCGGTGACCTCGACGGTGAGCTCTCCGCCCTGGAGGGTGGTGATTGTGGTCATGTTCCTGATGTCAGCCGCCGTGAAGTTGCCGATGGCTATGTGATATTCTAGGATCCCTGCGACGGCCTCGGTGTCGTTCATGTCCACATCCGCCATCGCCGATGCGATAACGTCCTCAGGAGGCGCAAAGACGGTGAAGGGCCCATCGAATCTCAGAAGGTCTGCAAGACCTGCGGCCTCTAATGCCATGACCAAGGTTTCGACCTGCCCATCCGCAGCTGCGGTATCAAATATGCTCATGAGCTCGGGCTCGCTGACCACAGGCTCAGTCTCGTTGACCACAGGCTCAGTCTCGTTGACCACAGGCTC
>DAINAQ010000019.1:0-12655 GCA_036733325.1 Methanothrix sp. | reverse complement strand
CCCCTCCGGCTTCGGCGGGGTCGCCCTCACCTTCTCCTTGCGGCCGGAGCTGGTCCTCTACTCGGTCCTCTTCGCCCTGGTCCTGAACCTCCTCGCGGGGCTCTACCCCGCCTTCAGGGCTTCAAAGCTTGATCCCGTCGAGGCCATCTCTCAATCTTAAAGATAACGTTAAGTTGACCAGAAAAAACTGCCCTGGCTCCGGCTCGATGTATTTTCGTAGCTTGCACCACATCGTCCCCGGAACCAGTCCACCGATTGTCGGGCGGCCACCGCCCACCCCTGGTCAGCGGCGAAATCGGCGAAATAGCAGACGCATCCACCGGATCAGATGCGGCAGAGCCTGTTCAGCGCCGATCTTGAATGAGGCCGCCCTCTTCGCCAGCTTTATTAAATGAGAGGACGGCCCCTGTCATCGTCGATGTCGGAGGCGAGCCGAAAGTGCAAGAGACGGATCGAAGGTGTTTATGACGTGACCGCGCCCGACCCCGCCCCCGACCCAGCGCCCTCCCTCTACCCTGTCAGGAGACAGAAGCACCTGGGAGATAGGGGGCTTGTCGCCCTCATCGCCTTTCTCAGCGCCTTCGTCCCCCTCTCCACAGACCTCTACCTCCCCGCCCTTCCGGGGATGGCCCTCTACTTCGAGGTCTCTGCTGACCTCGCCAACCTCACTCTGATCCTCTTCTTCGTATTCTTCGCCGGGGGCATGCTCCTCTGGGGCCCCCTCAGCGACAGGTATGGCCGCAGGCCCGTGCTCATGGCCGGGCTTGTCATATACACCGCCGCCAGCCTGGGCTGTGCGGCCTCCGGCGACATCCATCAGCTGATAGCCTTCCGCATCCTCCAGGCGGTCGGGGCGAGCAGCGCCTTCGCCGTGGCCACGGCCATGATCAAGGATGTCTTCAACAGCAAGAGCCGGGAGCCGATCCTGGCTATGGTCCAGTCCATGGTTCTGATATCGCCGGTGGCAGCCCCGGTCCTCGGGGCGCTCCTTCTGAAGTTCGTCTCCTGGAGGGGAGTCTTCTGGTCTCTGGCCCTCATCGGCCTGTTGGCCCTCGCAGGGAGCCTGGCTCTGGAAGAGACCATCGATCATCGGAACACCGGCTCGATGGCCCAGGCCCTGGGCCGGATCTTCGAGGTGGCAAGAAACCCTGGCTTCGCCTCCTTGCTCATTTTGTTCTCGCTGCCGGGCATATTCGCCATGGCCTTTTTGGCCGCATCCTCCTACATCTACATAAACGGCTTCGGGCTCAGCCCTCAGGTCTACAGCTACTACTTCGCCGTCAACGCCCTGGGGATGATCTCCGGCCCCATGATTTATATGCGGATCTCCAGAAGACGCCGGAGGAGGTCGATCATCGTGGGATGCTTTGGAGCGATAATGGCGAGCGGGATGTTGATATCGTGGTTCGGCGGCCTTCAGCCTTGGTTTTTTGCCCTGGCCCTCCTTCCGGCGACGATCTCCGCAAGCTGCGTTCGAACCCCGGCCACAAACCTGATCCTGGAGCAGCAGAGGGGGGACACGGGATCTGCGGCGGCCCTGATGAGCTGCTTCGGCATCCTCATGGGGAGCGTGGGCATGATCGTCATCTCCCTGAGCTGGACCAACCCCATCCTGATCCTGGGGACGATGAATTTCGTCATCGGGCTCGTCTGTGGGGCGCTGTGGCTTTTGATATCAACAAAGGAGTATGTGAAGCAGGTGCCGGAGAGATACATCGCACCTTCTGCAGGCAGTTAGCGCTAACCAGTTGGATATATAGAAAGTATAGGAGGATGTACGCAGATCTGGGGGCGAAGATGGGGGAGGAGACGAATCGGATCTGCAGATGGCGGATGGCAGAAGGTAGAACGGCTCTCAAAGACGCTGGAAGCCGTAAACAAGACCATTACATTTCAGGCGGCATGGATCAGCATCCAACAGCTGAATTTTGGCGTCTTTGATCCCCGGGGAGCGGCTGATTTTTAACCTTTGAACGCGTAAAGTGCAAGGGGGTTATTGAAGATGATGTCAAAATGGGTAATAGTCCTTTCGTTCCTGCTCCTCCTCCTCTCCGCTCCGGGGTTGTGCAGGGAGGCCCAGGAGGGGTCCTCAGGATCGTCCGCTGATCCAGCACTCGGATCCCCAGATCCTCTTGGCTCCACCACCGCTCTCGGACCCGCCTCGCCGGCGGGACCCTCCCCGTCCCTCCAGACGGGCCCTGCCAGCGTCGCCGGGACCTGGAGCCTGGTCCTCGTCGACGGGGCCACCGGGAGGTCCCTGCCTCTGGAGGCGGATATCAGTCAGATCGATGGGGTGATATTCGGCAGGGGGGCCGTCGGCGGGACTGGAACGACTGCGACCTTTCTCCCTCTGGAGACGGAGCCCAGGCCGACCAGGGATGAGGGGATCAGGTCGATGGTCTGGTGGCTCCACCAGGACCCGGCGCCCGTGACGCAGGCCGCCCAGGCCCGCTATCTGACCGTCGGCGCGAGTGGGACCGTCAGCGGCCAGAGCGTGAGCCTGGATCTGATCTTCCTGGATCAGTTCGCCCTCTACAGGCTGGACCTGGCCGTCTTCGGGAACTCGGTCTCTGGAGGCTACCTCGCCTATGACGCCGGGGGCGGGTTGAGGTCGGGGAGCTGCTACGGGTCAATCCTGCCTGGCCGCGGCCGGGCGGCCGTCCCCCTGGGCGGAACCCATTCGCCGGTCACCGTAGGAGGGTCGAGCTACTGATGCGAGACGGGACCGAACCGACCTGAGAACCTGAAGACTGCCGCTACTTCCCGGTCACCGGGACGTACTCGACGCCGGGCCTCCGCCGCGCGACCTCCATCCGATAGAGCTTCATCAGATCGTAGACCTCGGCGGGGACGTCGGTGTTGACACACTCCCCCAGGAGCCTCCTCGCGTCCTCGGCCAGGAAGGGGTGGTCGTGGGTGTACTTCCCGGAGACGAACTCCTCGATGATCACGCCCACCTTCTCCCCGTCGCACTTGCCGTCCAGGATCGTCTTCACCAGGCCGTCCATCTGGCTCAGGGCCTTCTCCGCCTGGTCGGCGAGGACGATGGTCTTGTCGTCCACCTCGTCGATCTTCTTCTTCGCCATCAGCTTCACCAGGGAGGTGGCGGGGTAAGAGCCGGTCTGGTCTCCGAGCTGGGGATCGACCGGCCCCAGGGCGGCGTGGGGGTCCATGATGATCTCGTCGACGGCGAGGGCGATGAGGGTCCCCCCGCTCATGGCGTAGTGGGGGATGATGACCGTCTTCCTCGCCGGGTGGGCCTTCAAGGCCAGAGCGATCTGGGTGGCGGCCAGGGCCAGCCCCCCGGGCGTATGGAGGATCAGGTCGATGGGGACGTCCTTGGGGGTGGTCCTGATGGCCCTGAGGACCTGCTCGCTGTCGTCGATGTCGATGTACCTGGCGAGAGGTATCCCAAGGAAGCTCAAGATCTCCTGCCGGTGTATCAGGGTCACCACCACAGACCTCCTCCTCTTTCCCATCTTGACCAGGAGCCTTCTTCGGCTCTGCTCCAGGTACCTTCTCTGGATCATGGGGACCAGGAAGAGGATCAGAAAGAAGATCACCCATATGTTGCTCAGGAGAGACTCGGGCCCCAGCTGGAGGAGGATAGGTTCGTACATCCGATCGACGATAGCGATGGAATTCTATTTAAATTTGTTGAGGCCATCTGAAGGATTTTTGTTGGGTCGTCTCGGGTCATCTCGGGAGTTCGCTGAGGATTCGCTCTGGCTCCTTGAAGGTGCTGCAAGATTCCGGCGGTCTACAGTCTCAGATGAGATCCGAAGACCCTTCCGACCTCAACCCGCTGACGACCGTCACGCCGGCGATGAAAATCGTCGAACATCCTTGAGCTGGAGGATCGGAGCTGAAAGAGGAGCAGGTGAACAAGGGCGATTTGATTTAAATGCATGTAGAATAAAGGAAAGGAGGTGGAGAGGTGGGGGGGTGGAGATGGGCGGTGGAGAAAGGGAGGTGGAAAGATGAGAGATGAAGTGATGGTGGAGAAAAAGATGTTGGAAGCGGGAGATGCTGCGCCGGGGTTCTGTCTTCCGGACCAGGATGGCAGAGAGGTCTGCTCTGAAGAGCTCTCGGGGAGATGGATTGTATTGTACTTCTATCCGAAGGACAACACCTCTGGCTGTACTCAGGAGGCGAAGGACTTTACCGGAACGCTGAGGGACTTCAGGGACCTTGGGGCCGAGGTCCTGGGCGTGAGCCCCGACTCGCCCCAGAGCCACAGAAAGTTCAGGGAGAAGCACGCCCTTGATCTGACCCTCCTGAGCGATCCGGAGCACCGGGTCCTGGAGGCCTATGGCGCCTGGGGGACGAAGAAGATGTACGGCAAAGAATATCAGGGTGTCTTGAGGAGCACGGCGATCATCGATCCCCGAGGCGAGATCGCTCGGGTCTGGAGGAGGGTTCGGGTGAAGGGGCATGTGGAGACGGTCCTGGAAGCCCTGAGATCTCTGGCCTCTGAAGGGTGAGAAAGATGTGGAAGATGAGCGAGGGGGTAGAAGAAACGAGAGAGTGAGCCGGAAGACGAACGAGATAGAGGCAGAATAGGAACGAGTGAGGTGGGCGGAAGAAGAACGAGAGAGGCGGAAGAGAGGGATGGAGAAAGAAAAGACGAGGACCGGAGTGAGGAATGGAGATCCCCGTCCAGGTCGAGGGCCACAAGGTTTATGCTTCATCCACCTTCTTTCGTGATCCGTTCAGGAGGAATCTCATCTGCTCGAAAGGCTCAAAAAATCGCTTCTGGAGGCTCCCATCTACAAGCGGGGCGATTACAACTACTTCATCCATCCCATTACCGACGGCGTCCCCGAGGTGAGGCCGGATCTGATCAGGGAGGTCGTAACCCACATCGTCCGGACGGCTAATCTGGACGTCGACAAGATCGTCACCGTCGAGGCGATGGGGATCCACATCGGGACTGGCCTCTCCCTCTTCACGGACATACCCCTGGTGATAATCAGAAAGAGAAAGTACGGCCTCCCCGGCGAGATCGAGGTGAGCCAGGTCACCGGCTACTCCAAGGGGCAGCTCTACCTGAACGGCATCTCCCCCGGGGACAGGGTGATCGTCGTCGACGACGTCGTCAGCACCGGGGGAACGGCCCTGGCTACCCTGGGGGCGCTGGAGGCGGCCGGAGCCGAGGTGGTGGACGTCGTCGCGGTGATAGAGAGGGGGTCGGGTGCCGAGAGGCTGAAGAGCCAGGGCTACTCGATCAAGACCATGGTGAAGGTGGATGCAGACGAGTTCGGGGTCAAGATCCTTGAATAGATACCGCGAATACCCCGAGTCGATCCCTCAATCCAGGATGGACCTTCGATCCGGCATCATCCGTCTATCGGGAGTCCCGATTCAAGAGGGCATCCTCGGTCCATCTCCTCTCGCGGCCGGGCGGCGAGTGGTTTGAGCCTGGAGGAGGATCTCGGGGCCGAGACCGAGAAATGGCTCCTCAAGGCGGAGGAGGCTGCAAAGCTGGTCTCGGCCCGGGGAGATGCGGGGGAGAGGTATCTCGCAAACATCGCCGCATACCTCTCCGACAGCCGGTACTTTCTCGGAAAGGGGGATCTGATCAGGGCCTTCGAGGCGGTCGTCTGGGCCTGGGCCTGGATCGAGATCGGCGAAGATGCGGGATTTCTGATCCCGAAGGGGATGCCCTCTTTTGACCCTCATTAAGATATGGGATATAGGTATAGATGAGGGAGAGTAGGAGGGGATCGAGGATGATATGGGCAGGATGGAGAATCCAGGTCAGAAATCGACTTCGATCGTCCTGCCGTTCAGGACGTCCTCTTCGCTCACTTCTATCTCCTTGCCTTCGCCTCCAACGGCGCTCATCACAGGTCCCAACAGGTAGGGTCTCACAGAGTGGGTCCCGGGCCTCTCATCGGTGGAGTAAGGGACGTATATCTCATAACGACCGTCAATGGGCGTTACCGAGTTGAAGTACTGGAACCTTCTTCCCTGGTTTGAGGTCATCTCCAGGATGACCCCCATGGGCTCATCGTAGGGCGTCTTCCCGGCGATCCTGGCGCCGGGGACCCGCTCGAAGATCTTGACCTTGCTGACGGAGAACTTGAGCCCAGAAGAGTTCTCAGACTCGTAGATGAGGCGGAATCTGCCCAGGTCGGTGCAGTCGCGGAGGTGAAGCTTTGCGAGGGGAGTTTCCATGAACCTTGGTGAGTGCTCGAAGGTTGATATGTCCGAATCGGAGGATATGGCGACGTATCTTCCAGGATCCTCGTCGATCCAGCGGGCGATCACGGGGAGTTTGGTGTATACCATATCCGCGTCGGTTATGACGTATCGGACGTCCCTCGCCTCGGCTATCGCCAGCGCCGCTTCCTCGTCCTCTGCAAGGAAGAACTCGGCGGAGGCTCTCGCACCCGCCTGGAAGTTGTTCGCCACCACGGGCCTCTTTGATTTGTACAGGATCCAGTTGCCGTAGTCCCACCAGCTCAATACTCCGTAGTCCCCTGACTCAAACGGCTGATCGAACCCCACGGTCGGCGGGGAGTTTTCCCTCAGCCAGTCGAGGGAAACAAGCCAATCTCCAGCGATCTCTGGCTTATTCTCGGCTATTTGAGGGAGGCTGGCGACGGAGGGGAGAAGAAGGAGCAGAAAAAAGAGGCCCGTTATGGCCCTTACCGTCCCCGGCTCCATCTCTTGAAGACGTTCCATCGATCTGATTCTCTCTCTTCCCCAGAAGAATAGAAGGGCGACCAGGATCGATCCGCTGATGGAGAAGAGGAAGATGAACCTGGCCTGAAAGATCATCAGAGCTACGGAGAAAGAAGCCCAGACGACGAAGAGAAGCTGATCTCTGCGAACCAGCGGGTCCCCGATGCTCCGCATCAAAAGGGTGAGCCCTGCCAGGGCGAATACCAGGCCGAGGATGGGGAGGGAGAACAGCTCGTAGATCTCGAATATGGGCATGGCCTCAGATATGCCCAGCTTTGAGAGATCGGTTCCGAAGAAGTATCCGAACCCTTCCCTCAATAGACGGATAGCATTGAACCCTATCTCTGTGGCGCTGCTCAAGATCAGGCCGAGATAGACCGAAATCATCACCACGGGCAGAAAGGCCTGCCAGGGGGCCGTCTTTTCTGCAAAGAGGCGAGAGAGGAGGTATAGATAGGTCAATGCGGCGAGAGACCCCAGAACTCCGATGAAGGAAGGGACGAGCCAATTCTGATTACAGAAAGGGAGAAACAGGAGAAGGGATACCCCGAAGGCAGTCGCCAGCGGGATGATCGTATCTTCGGAGGTGCTCCCCCTTCGAAGGTCGAGGGTCACCTGTAGGGAAGCGTAGATCAGGATCGCGACCATGTAGATCGGCGCACCCAACCAGGTGTAGGCGACCGCTGCCAAAAGAACTCCTGCGGCGGCCCCATACAGCAGCCTTTGCCTCCTTTCGGTGAGGGCGCGAGAGAGGAGGAGGACGGATCCGATGATGAGAAGAAGCTCCAGCGAATCGTGATCTGGAAATCCAAAGATGGTTCGAGCAATGTGTTTTGAATCGGTTGCCAGAAGGAAAGCCGAGAGAAGAGCAACTCTCGATCCGAAGAGCTTCTTTGCGAGAAGATACAGCAGAAGGATCATCAGCGTTCCCAGCATCGGTGGGATCACGGCTGCCGCGACCTCCACATCCCCTGGAGACCCTCCCAGAAGAAGGGATAGTGCCGCTCCGATCTGATCGAAGAGGGGCGGCCACAGGAGCTTGAAGCCCAGAGGATGGTTCAGGTAGGAGTCGTACCAGAGGGTGGTGGGGAAGCTATCGACGGTGTAAAGGATTCTTCGCAGATGGTAGAACGAATCGAAATGATAGAACTGGATCTCCCCCCCGGCTAGCGCATTTCTTGCCAGCACCAGCCTTAAAAAGAGCCCCAGCGCTGTCGTCGCCAGAAGACCCCAGACCTCGCGAGACCTCTGCCACTCCATCTCTGGAGTATTGCTGCAATTGCTGTTCATATAAGTTTCCATTTTCCGCAAACCATGGCTTCGGGCCGGATCTTCGGATATCGATCGACATCGTCAGGGGACGATCTGGTCTGCTTCAATTCCAATTCTTGGAGACGGCAGAAAAGCTTAAAATAATGAAATCTGGTGTTGATTTGTGACTCTTGTCAGCCTGGTGATCCCCGCCATGGACGAGGAGGAGGCGATAGGTGAGTGCATCCGACGGGCAAAAGCCGTCTTCGAGGAGATGGGGATCGAGGGAGAGGTTATCGTGGTGGACAGCTCCTCCGATTCGACTCCGGATATCGCCCGCTCTCTGGGAGCGGAGGTGATCCGGCCGGAGAAGCTGGGGTACGGAAACGCCTACCAGACAGGGTTCGAGCGCGCTCGAGGAAAGTACATAGTCATCATGGACGGGGATCTCACCTACGATCCTCACGAGATGCCCGAGTTCATTAATCTGCTTGAGAGCGGCAGAGCCGATTTTGTCATTGGATCGAGGCTTAAAGGTCAGATCGAGGCGGGGGCTATGCCCGCCCTCCACAGGTACATCGGAAACCCCCTCCTCACCCGGACCCTCAACCTCCTCTTCGGGGCAGGGATATCAGATGCCCACTGCGGCATGAGGGCGATATCCAGAGAGGCTCTGGAGAAGCTAAATCTCCGGGCCGAGGGGATGGAGTTTGCGTCGGAGATGGTGATAGAAGCATCGAGGAAGAAGCTAAGGATATCGGAGGTCCCCATCACATACAATCTTCGAAAGGGGAGATCCAAGCTCAACTCCTTCTCCGACGGATGGAGGCACCTGAGGTTCATGATGCTATATCGTCCAGGACCCTTCCTCCTCATTCCCGGGACCATCGCCCTGCTTGTGGGGCTCGCCCTGACCGTTCTCGTCTTGATGCAGGCGCCCGACCAGGAGCTCAGAGCCCATTCCCTCATCCTGGGCGGCATGCTGCTGATGATAGGATATCAGATCCTCCTCCTGGGATTCTATATAGCTGCCTTCAGAAAAACTTACGGGATCGAGGGGCCCGGAAGGCTCGCAAGGATGCTGGCCAGCTACCACTCCCTGGAGATGGAGCTGTTGGTGGGAACGGCTCTCTTTCTGAGCGGTTTGATCCTGGGGATGGACGTGATCCTGGGCTGGATTGAGGTGGGATACGGATCTCTGCAGGAGATGGAGAAGTCGGTTATGACGATGGTCCTCATCATCGTAGGTATTCAGACCATATTTTCGGCGATATTTATAAGTCTGCTCTTGCTGAAATCCGAGAATGGGAGCAATAGATGATCCAGAGAGGGGGCTGTTCTCCCTTCCGAAGGGAAACCAACGCTCCGTTTGAGGCTCGATCTTCATGAAGATCGCATACGTCCACGACGTATTATACCCCAGCGTCAAAGGCGGCGCAGAGAAGAGGGTCTGGGAGGTATCCCGAAGGCTTGCAGATAAAGGTCATGAGGTACACATATTCACCATGAGGTACTGGGACGGCGGAGCTGCCGTCGAAAGAGACGGCGTCCATCTTCACGGCATCTGCAGACCCGGGGAGCTCTACGTCGGAGGGAGGAGGTCCATCGCTGCTGCGATCCGCTTTTCTGCGAAGTTCCTCCAGTCTTTCAGAGGGGACTATGACGTCATCGACGCTCAAGAGTTTCCGTACCTTCCATGCTTCTCTGCCAAGGTTCACTCGAAGTTGAAGCGCGCTCCCCTGGTCATAACCTGGCACGAGGTCTGGGGTGATTACTGGCGCGAGTACCTGGGAATGATGGCCCCATTGGGGATGCTGGTGGAGAAGGAGACGGTCAGGCTCCCGCAGAAGATCATCCCGGTATCCGAGAGGGTCAGAGAAGATCTGGCCAGGATGGGGGTGGAGGCCGAGAGGATGGAGGTCGTCGGAAACGGCGTCGACCTTGAGCTGATCCGCTCGGTGGAGGCGAACGAGCCGATCTACGACGTCATCTATGCGGGCAGGCTCTCGGCCCACAAGAGGGTCGATCTGCTCATCGAGGCGGTGGGCCTCGTCAGGGAGGAGATCCCCGGTATAAGGTGCGGGATAGTGGGGGACGGCCCAGAGATGGCGGCCCTAACCCGGCTGGCCGAGGAGCTGAATTTGGCCAAGAACGTCGATTTTCTTGGATTTCTGGATGAGGAAGAGGAGGTCATAGCGATGATGAAGTCCTCCAAGATCTTAGTCCTCCCCTCGATGAGAGAGGGGTTTGGGATCTCGGTTCTAGAGGCGAATGCCTGCGGATTGCCGGCCGTCGTCGTCGATGCAAAGAAGAGCGCGGCCGCCGACTTGATACAAGAGGGGGTAAATGGCGCCGTCTGCGATCCTTCGGCCGGCTCCATCGCATCGAAGATAGCAGAGCTTCTCGGAAGCGATTCCTATAAACAGATGTCCAGCTCTTCGAGAGATTTGGCGAGGCGGCATGGCTGGGACCAGATCGCAAAGAAGGTCGAAGATTTATATGGGGGGCTTTGAGGGATGAACGACATTGAGGATTCAATCTCCAGGATTGAATAATGGGCGGCTTGTGATGGTGATATGAAGATCCTCCAGACTCCGGCCCGATATTACCCCTACGTCGGCGGGGTGGAAAACTACGTCCGATCCCTGAGCGAAGAGCTGGTGAAGCTGGGGCACGAGGTGACCGTTCTCTGTGCCAATGAGCCGGATTCCGTTGAGGAGGAGCTGCTGGAAGGGGTCAGAGTTCGAAGGATTCCCTACATCGGCAAGATCGCAAATACCAACATCACCCCGAGGCTTCCCATCGAGATCCTGAAAGAGGATTTCGACGTGATCCACACTCATCTGCCCACCCCATGGAGCGCGGACTGGAGCTTCATCGCCGCTGCCATCAAAGGTAAACCTCTGGTCTTGACCCACCACAGCGATATCGTCGGTCGGGGCAAAATTAACTGGATCGCAAAGACATACAAAAACATCAACCATAGATTGATACTTGATGGAGCCTCCAAAATAATCGTCACGAATCCCAAGGTGGTCGAGTCGTCAGATTACTTCAACGAGCATTTGAATAAAATTGAATTAATCCCGGTGGGTGTGAATGTCGAAAGGTTCATGCCCATCGAAAATCTTGAAAAATGGGGCCCATCGGAGAAAGCCGTCCTCTTCATAAGCGTCCTAGACGAATTTCATGAGTTCAAAGGTCTCGACCTCCTCATAGCAGCGATGGCAAAGGTGGTCAGAGAGGTTCCTGAGGCGAAGTTGATCGTAGGAGGCGTGGGTGAACTTCTGGGCCGCTACAAAAGCATGGCAACTTCCCTCGGCCTCGCAGACGAGGTCCAGTTTCTCGGATACGTCCCCGAAGATGAGATCGCAAAGATCTACAACCGATCCGACCTCTTTGTGCTGCCGTCGATATCCGGGATCCAGGAGACCTTTGGGATGGTCTGCCTGGAGGCGATGGCCTGCGGCCTGCCCGTGGTGGCCACGGACGTCGTCGGAGTCGCCGAGGATCTGAGAAGGCACGGGGCGGGCGCAGTCGTTCCGATAAAGGATGAAAAGGCTCTGGCAGACGCCATAATAAAATTGTTGAAAGATGGGGAGCTGAGGGTGAAGATGGGGGCTTCTGGAAGGTCGATTGCTGAGAGATGCTACAGCTGGAGGCGGGTGGCTCTGAAGATGGTGGGGGTTTACGAGGGTTTGATCGATGGAATCCCTGAATTATAAAATTATCCTGGCAGTTCGTCTCCCGATTGCAGCCTTATATGCGGTATCTGAAGCCGGGTCAAAGGAGCCGGACACAAGGCTTATCAGATCGAGGATAGAGAACGGCGGTCGTAAAGTACAATATCAGAGAAGAGATACCCATGTACAGTCTAAGCAAATCTCTCAGCAAACTGCCTATCATTGAAAGGTGATTTACATGCCCTTCGAGTTTAAAAGGCTGGAGATCCCGGATACCATCTTGATAGAGCCGAAGGTCTTCGAAGACGACAGAGGTTTCTTTCTGGAGACTTATAAAAAAGATGAAATGGGAACTACCGGTATAAAGGGGGATTTTGTTCAGGACAACCACTCCAGGTCCAGGCGAGGGGTTCTCAGAGGACTTCACTTCCAGAAGGAACCGCATGCACAGGCCAAGATCGTCCGATGCATAAGAGGTATAATTTATGATGTTGTTGTTGATCTCAGAAAGAAGTCTCCAACTTTTTCGCGATATTTGGGTCTTGTCCTATCCGAGGAAAACAGACATCAGCTCTACATTCCAAGGGGATGCGCTCACGGGTTCTTGACGTTGAGCGAGGTCTCCGAGGTTGAATATAAAGTCGACAACACCTACGCTCCCAATAGCGAAGGAGGTCTGATCTGGAATGATCCGGATGTGGACATATCGTGGCCGATCGACGATCTCATCATATCAGAGAGAGACCGGCTCTGGCCTACGCTGAGGGAGCTGGATCAGAGGGATGAGCTGTTCTGATCCGGATTGGTCGAACCGCGAGGTCTGGAAATGAAGGCGTTGATATTGTCCGGGGGGCACGGGACGAGGCTTCGGCCCATAACCCACTCTCAACAGAAGCAGCTGATACCAATCGCCAACAAACCCGTCCTCTTCTACGCGATAGAGGACGTCATAGAGGCTGGAGCCAGAGATATAGCAATCATCGTCGGCCCCAATAAAGATCAGATCGCGGAGACGGTCAGATCGAGAGATT
>DAINAQ010000018.1:0-12816 GCA_036733325.1 Methanothrix sp. | reverse complement strand
CGGGGCTGGAGGGAGACCCGGGACTCCGCCGACTACATGGTGGCCGGGAGGAAGATCCACCCCTACGTCATGGCCATGAGCTACGGCGCGACCTTCATCAGCACCTCTGCCATCGTGGGCTTCGGGGGCACCGCCGGCCTCTTCGGGATGGGGCTTCTCTGGCTCACCTTTCTGAATATATTCGTCGGGATATTCATCGCCTTCGTCGTCTTCGGCAAGAGGACCCGCAGGATGGGGCACAACCTCTCCGCCATGACCTTCCCTGAGCTTCTTGCCCGGAGGTTTGAGAGCAGGTTCATCCAGTACTTCGGCGGCCTGGTGATATTCCTGGGGATGCCGATGTACGCCTCCGTGGTCCTGATCGGGGCCGCCCGGTTCATCGAGACCACCCTGGCCATAGACTTCGACCTGGCATTGATGCTCTTCTCGGTGATCATCGCCGCCTACGTCGTCCTCGGCGGCCTCAAAGGGGTGATGTACACCGACGCCCTCCAGGCGACAATAATGTTCGTCGGGATGGCCTTCCTTCTGGTGATGACCTACAGCCACCTCGGCGGGATCGCCCCCGCCCACCAGGCTCTGACGGGGATGGCCAACCTGGTCCCCGCAAACCTCGCCTCCATGGGCCATCTGGGCTGGACGGCGATGCCCGCCTTCGGGTCGGCCTGGTGGTGGACCCTGGTCTCGACCCTGGTCCTGGGGGTCGGGATCGGGGTTCTGGCCATGCCCCAGCTGGTGGTCCGGTTCATGACGGTGAAGTCGAGCCGGGAGATTAACCGGGCGGTCCTCGTCGGCGGGATCTTCATCCTGATGATGACCGGAGTGGCCTTCGTGGTGGGAGCGCTCTCCAACGTCTACTTCGTCCAGAACGAAGGGGTCATCGCCATAGCCGCCGCCTCGGGGAACTCCGACAGCATAATCCCGGTCTACATCAACGCCGCCATGCCCGAGTGGTTCGTCTACATCTTCATGCTCACCCTCCTCGCAGCGGCGATGTCCACCTTGAGCTCCCAGTTTCACGCCCAGGGGACGGCCATCGGCCGGGACGTCTACGAGACCCTGGTGGGGATGAGAGGAGGCCGATCCATCCCCATAACCCGGATCGGGATCATCATCGCAGTGGTGGTGGCCGTGATCCTGGGCTACGTCCTTCCCCCCAGCATCATCGCCCCGGGGACAGCGATCTTCTTCGGCCTCTGCGCCGCCGCTTTCCTCCCCATGTACGCGTGCGCCCTCTTCTGGAGGAGGGCGACCAGGGCGGGGGCCATCGCCGGCATGGTCGCCGGGACCTTCGCCAGCCTCTTCTGGCTCGTCTTCGTCCACCAGAAGGAGGCCATCGCCCTGGGGATCGCCAAGATGATCCTGGGCCGGGATGTCCTCATCGCATCGATGCCCTGGCCCGTGGTCGACCCCATAGTGGTGGCCCTGCCCGTCTCCCTGGTGGTGACGGTAGCGGTGAGCCTGGCCACCAAGCCCCCGGCGGCCGATCACGTGGAGAAGTGCTTCGAGGGGATCGATTGATCGATCCCCTCTTAATCCATCCCCTCTAATCCCGCTCTCTCTAATCCAGAAAGGGTAGCCGCTCTCTCTTCCTGTATCCTGTCGCCTGAGCCACGGCGATCAGCCTCCCGCCCTCGCCCAGTACCCGGATCTCACAGGTGGAGGCGGTCTTTGACCGATCGACCTCCACCGCCGTCGCCCTGAGGGTCTCGCCGGGGGATGCAGGATTTACGTACGTGATATTGACGTTGAGGGCGACGGCGACGGTCCCGGAGGAGTTGGCGGCGGCGCCGAAGGCCTCGTCCACCAGGGAGAAGATGGCGCCGCCGTGGGCCTTCCCGAAGATGTCCTCTTCTTCGTCCGAGACCTCCATCTCCGTCACCGCCCAGCCTGTGCCGAGATCCACCAGCCTGATGCCCAGGTTCCGGGAATAGGGCTCCTCTTCGACCCTCCTTTTTATCGCCTCGAAGGTCTCGGCTTTCCCCGATCCGCCTTCAGCCATCCCGCCTCCTCCATGCCCGCCTATTTTATCGCCCTTATGGTCAGAGGATAGCGGAAGGCTTTGCCGTTGCTCGTCCTGACTGCAGCGACGATGGCGAGGATCACGTCCGCTACGAACAGGCCGAATACGAGAAAGAGGCCGAGGAGGAACGCAAAGGGCATGGCGAAGGGCATGGCCAGAGGGTTCCAGAAGTCCATCATCCCGTGGTGGAAGGCAGGCCAGAAGAAGGCCATCGACCCCACCGAGAAGAAGATCAGAACCCCCGCCAGGACCAAATAGAGGGTGACGGAGAGCTGGAAGTTGAGGGCCTCTTTCCCCTGGTCGTCGACGAACGGGTGCTGGTTTCTCTTGACCAGCCAGACCGCGAGGGGTCCGAGGACGTTGCCCAGGGGCACCCCCAGAAGCATCAGGAGGGCGCTCAGATGACAGATGGTCGCCCAGGTCCGGGCGTCCTGGTTCTCTTCGATCATGATAAATCCTCCGTTAGAATAAGGTCCCTTTGAAATACTAAGATGTTGCGGGAGGATTTGCCGGAATCATCCCCTTTTGACGCAGAGAAAGGTCGCAATGAACCCCGCCCGATACTCGGCCCTCTCGATCTCGAAGCCCGCCCTCTCGATCATACCCTCCAAGATCCAGCCCAGGGTGGAGTGCTCGTCTCTGATGTGGATCAGGATGTCCCGGGGAGTCCCCTCGCCCCCGATCTCCGCCATCCGCGAGAGGTAGCGGTCGAAGAAGCCCTCGTAGTCGGCGGCATCGAAGGAGTAGACGACATCCCTGATGAAGAGCCTGCCTCCATCTCTGAGCATCCCGGCTATCCGGAGAAGCGCCACCTGCTTCCAGAAGTCGGGCAGGTGGTGAAGCACGAACTGGGTTACGACGGCGTCGAGGGGCTGGCCCCGGTGCTGGTAGGTGAGAAAGCCGCCTCTGACGTACTCGATCCTTTCAATGTCCCCCACCCTTCCCTCCTCTCGCAGCCTCTTTTCCGCCTTATCGCGCGCATATCCGAGCATCGGAAGAGATACGTCGGCGGCGATGATCTTCGAGCACCTTTTGACGGCCGCGATGGGAAACTCGCCTGTCCCAGTACCGATCTCCAGTACCGCGGCATCGGGGGTCAGGCCTAAAAGGTCGAGGACCTCTCCGACCTCCTCTGCGACGTCCCTGATCTTCGCCATCCTCCGATCGTAGGCCCGGATCTCGGAGACGTCCTCGTAGTCGGTCCCGATCTGCTTCGTCTCGTCGTACAACCATGCAGGCTTTTCTCTCATATTCGGCCACCTCTTATCGTCCGGTCTAGTCACCGACCTGGAAGCTTAAGGAGGATTCGGCACTGAGATGGGGGGAAGGCGAAAAAATGATATGGCAACCGGAACGGCTCCCTCCTCGGCATAGCAGGTGGCAAAGATTTTAGTGCCATTGGGGACTACATGATGGAGAACGCGGCTCGTTTTCGTCCATCATACGGAGCGATATTCAAAAGTTTCCGTGGAGATGAGGCGAGACGGCTCGGGTGGTGAGGGGGAGAGATATGTTCGATAAGGTCGATGGTTTCCGGAAGATAATTATTGCCGCATTGGTCCTGTCTGTGCTTGCGGCTCTTTTTGCTCAGGCTCAGGTTCCTGGAGGTGCCGAGGAGGAGCCCGCCGTCCCGGATTGGATCAACGAGATAAATCCCGCCGACTACGTCCTCCTGGACTCCGAGCTTCCCGCCGACCTTCACGTCGCAGGCGAGATCTTTGCCGAGGCCCGGGCCGCGGAGATGGCCGTGGAGAGAGAGGGCAGGGCCGATGTGGAGAGGGTCGCCTTCTTCGAGGCCCACGAGAACATCTGCCAGCCCGACCCGGATGGGATCTACGACTGCATCGGCGGAAACCTCCTTTTATCCGTCTACGTCTACGAGACCGCGGATCTGGCCAGGTCCGCCTGGGAGAATACCATCGTCGAGCAGTATGGCGAGCTTCCTCCCCCCGAGGGGTTTGACTACGTCTGGAACCTCATCGATCCCACCGAACCGAGGTTCGCTGGCCAGGGGAGCTGCGTAGGCCCCTACATCTGGTACAGAAACCTCTGTTGCACCATCTTCGGGAACGGGGACGAGAATGACAGAAGGGTCGCCTCCCTCTGGCTGGATAAGGTCTCGAACGCAGAGCCGCCCGTCCAGGTGAACCTGAGGATGAGAGAGGAGGGGCTGAGCCTGATCATGGGCTATGTATATCACGGATCCTTCATCGGCACCGAAAACTATCGGCCCCTGTCGGAGATCGCCGCCGACCAGCAGGTGGTCCAGGCCCAGGTCTTCAACGCGGGCGATGAGGTGGCCGAGAACGTCTACATCCAGTTCTACCTCCAGTTGCCGGGCGAATTCGAGTACTCGAAGCTCGGTGAGCCTCTCCTGGCGGGGAACGTACCGCCCAGAGAAGGTCGGGCAGTCTACATCAACTGGGATCTCCAAGGGGAGAACGTGGAGGGGGCGGTCATCGGGGCCCAGGCCTTCGTTCCGGGAGCGGTCGACGTCAACCCCGACGACGACTTCGTCTCCATCACCGTAAACGTCTATTACGCCTTCAACGGGGAGAGGGCCTACAGCACCGTCGACGATGCCTACAGCTTCAGAAACTACAACTTCAACCAGAGCGAGACCGAGGAGCTGGCCGAGGAGCTGATTGCCACCGTGGCCGCGGGAGTCCCCTCCTCGCTGGAGAAGGATCTGTGGCTGCGGCTTTTCTTCCCCACCACCTACGTGCGGCTCTGGGACTACTTCAACGAGAGCTACGGGTCCGGCGCGGGGGGCCACTGCTACGGCATGGCTGCCACCTCCGCCCTCTACTTCACCGACCCCTCCCTCCGGCCCGCGGCAAAGAAGACCGGCGAGATGTCGAAGGAGGAGGCGAGCCAGAACATAGACATCTACCACCGGGCTCAGATGATCCCCCTGGTGAGGGCGCTTTTGGCGGATGAGAGCCCTTACTTTGAAAAATCGTGGGGGACCAGCAGCTACGACAGCCAGCTTAAAACCTACACCAAAATTAAACGCTCGCTGAAAGAGGATCGAACTCCCCTGATCATAGAGTTCGGCGGTCCCGAAAATGATAATAAAAATTACAGTCAGCACGCTGTCCTGGCTTACAAGCTGGTGGAAATCGAGGGTGAGGACTACAAGCAGGTCTACATCTACGACTCCAACACCCTCATGTCGGATCTTGAAGAATTTAAGAAACCGATGCCTGTTGTGCTGCTCTGGCTGGACGGATTTTTTATCTATTCTGTACAGAGCGGGGTACAGCACTATCGATGGAGAGCGCCCCGCTATATAGATGCAAACCCCGTCTTCAGAAACATCCCCCTGGAGGAGGCGAACGCCCTCCTCCCCGGTCTCAAGGAGATGGCCAGTGGCTTCATAGAGACCCTCAAGAAGGAGGGCAAGTTTGCGGCTGCCCTCCGATGTCCCGCCGACGCCCTCCTCACCGACTCCTCGGGGCGGAGGGTGGGGACCGTCGGCGGACGGATCGTGAACGAGATCCCGGGGGCGGAGGTGATGTCGTCGGGCGAGGTGGAGATTTACCTCCTTCCTTCGGATCTGGAGTACAGCCTGGAGATCACCGGGACCGGCTCCGGCCCTGTGGACCTCGACCTCGTCGCCCCGGTTGGAGAGGCTTCGGCGAAGGTCGTCTCTTTCGCCAACGTATCCATCGGAGCGGGCGAGAAGCTCACCTCCGAGATGGCCGCCGGTGGCGAGATTGAGGACCTGAAGTCCGGAACTTCGACCATGGAGCCCAGCCTTTCCGGAACCCTGGATCTGAGCGCAGAAGGCGGGGCTGATGAGACAACGCTCGGCGGCGGAATAGGAGTCGAGGCTGTTGATGGAGCGGGAGAGGGATCAGAGGCCGACCGGACCATGGAGCAGGAGCTGATCTTCGAGCGAAACACCCTGGGCGCAGTACAGAACGGCCCCACCAGCCCCACCATCTTCACCATCGACCGAGAGTGGACGGTCACCGAGATCAAGACCTACCACTGGAATTATGGCCAGGGGAAGGCGCCGGGGACGATCGGCCTCCAGGACGGGAGGGGGATGGTCCTGGGTACCTGGGCCGCCTCGAGGCTGCCCGGGTCCGGCGGCGTTCCCGACGCCTACTGGACGGCCCGGCCGAACCTGATCCTCCAGCCGGGCGAGTACACCATCCTGGACTCGGACCCAGCCACCTGGTCGCAGAACTCGGAGACGGCGGGAGAGGGGATCGCCTGGGTCTACGGGGTCCCGTCGGAGGCCGCAGGCCAGGGGGCCGAGGAGTCGGCGGCCTCCGGTGACGATGGCCCCTGGGGGCTGCCCGGATACGGCGAGATCCTGGTCGACGCCCCGCCCGGCGGCTGGGAGGGCGTTATTCCCGGCGAGGCGATATGAGGGCCGTGATCGGTGGTCTCCTCAGCCCTCCACCGGATCAAATAACCGGACCGCGGTCATGGCCGGCCTTGAAAAGACCAGCGGCTCGGTCGGGTTTCGTTTGAGGGTGGGGTCCCCGTAGATGCAGAGCTGGGCTGCGGTCGTCTTCTCCGAATCACCCGACCTCAGAACCGACTCCCGCATCAGCTCGAAGAGGGCGTCCCCGATCCGGTAGGTCCCTTGCGATCCGGTCCCGGTGATGTAATCCGAGAAGTGGGCTGCGAAATAGCTGGGGGTTCCCTGTTCCGTGTTTCTGGCCACGAAGGCTGCGGCTCCCTCCCTCAGGAACTCCGTTCCGAAGCTCCGACGATCTTCATAAAGAAGGCCGGTGTTGCAGGAGACGTAGCCGGTTATGACGGGATGGTGGGTCTGGAGATCGACGTCCTCGAGGTTCTCTACCCTGAATATGGGGATGTGATCGTTGGTGGAGAAGGCCTCGGGGCTTCCGTGGCCCATGAAGACTACGTAGTCACTTCCCGAGATCAAATCGAAGGTCTCCTCTCTCATGCTGCAGTCGTCGCAGACCCCGTAGGGCGGGGTCGCCCGGCAGAGGCCGCAGGACGCGGCGTCCGGATCGCAGGCGTCGCCGAGGCCGATGGGCGGGGGGTACCAGCACTGAGTGCTGAACCGGATCTCGGGGCTGAGGCCGTAGCCGCCGGATTCGTGGAGGTCGATGGCGGTTTCGAGGGCGGCGACGATCCCCGTCGATTCGGTGGAGAGGTCGGCAAGCCTGCTGATGACGAAGTCCTGGTCGACGATCCCGTCTTCGTCGAAGTCGACGTACCAGGCGTCGGTCGGCAGGTACCAGAACCGCCCGTCGATGGTGACCACCTCGGGCCTGGGGACGACCGCCTCTCCCCCCAGGAGGATTATGTAGGCGGGCCCCGTCTCTCCGACGATCGCCTCCAGAACGTCTCTGATCTCCTCCCAGCTGGCCGGATCGGCCACCCGGACTCCGTATTGGCGGAAGCAGTCGGCGGAGTCGAGGACGATCCGGCTCGCCGCCAGCCCGTCGGTCCGACCGACCGCCTCGGCGTACCTGGCCAAGACGTCATCGAGGGAGGCGGTCTCCGTCAAGAGGGAGGTGGTGACCAGAAGGACGTTTCGAGGTCGGGGCTTCATCTGGATGTCCAGGACCCTCTGGCTGTCGCTGGTGACCGTGATCTCCCGGATGATCCCGCCCGCCCCGCCGACCCGCCGGGTATAGGGGGCGAGGACCTCGGCCAGCTCCGGGAAGTTGGAGCCCATGATGTAGTCTTTGTGGGTGGCGATGTAGGTGTACCTACCCTCCGGGAGCTCCACCCGGTAGCCTCCGGAGCTGCCCGTGGTGTCGGACCACTCCCGTCCATCGTCGTCTTTGACGAAGCTGACCACTGCTCCCTCGATCGGCGATCCTGTCTCATCGTCTGTGACCCTTCCCTCGAAGCTGCACTGGTAGACGACGGCCCTTGCGTCGGCGATCCTCGACGGGCCAGCGATGGCCAGCTCCGTGGGCGTCTTATCCATCCTCGCAGGCGCTCCTGCGGCCGGTGCCAATAGCAAAATTGATATCAAAATTATGAGAAGATGAGCCGAATTCCATTTCATTTTTATCCAACCCCTGAGAGATGAGGACCCAGCTCTCATGCCGGGCTCCCCTTCTCAGCTGTATGATATCTTTTGGGATCAAGATATTAACAGGTTTTCGTGATGATAGGGGCAGTGCATGGGGAGGCGATGATTCGTACGCCTCATATTACGCCTCATATTATTCCGGCATTCTTGCCCGAAATGGATTTATTTACCGCTGGAGATATGCGAGCCGCGGGTTAAAGTATGGAGAATACTCTATGAATTATACTATTTTTATTAATAAGCTAGTGGATGCGGCGAAGAGGAAGAAGAAGAATAACAAAGACCCAATCACCCTCTCCGCGAGGAAGATGGATTTGTCCCAGGATTCTTCTCTCGCCTCCAGTTCCGGAGGATCGATGGACAGCTTCGTAGACGAGAGAAAGACCACGGAGCTAAATCTGAGGGCTTCCGGCATTGTGGTCACGCTTTTTCCATCATTAAAGCGCGGCTCGACTCCCCACCAGATAACTCCGAAGAGGATGATGGTCAAAAAAGACCAGCCCAAAGGATACTCCGGCTTTGCGCCGTAGCCGTAGGCTAGATAAAAGATTTTGTTGACCCACCAGTGAAATCCTAGATATAAACCACCAATTGATCTAATTTTCATGAAGTGATAATAGCACTCATTGTAGTCGTCAAACCAACCCAATACCTTGTAATTATTCATCAATTTCAGATAGGCCTCGGGATCGAGATTCAAATCACTTTCTTTGATGGAATCCCATCTAATGCATATTTTTTCATATTCGGTCCGATTCAAGTAAATTTGGCTATCAGTACTGAAATTGGCGTTTTCAAAGAAAGCGTAATTGTCGAATTCAGCCTTCTCAAAGTCGGCAGTTTCGCTGAAAATGGCCCACTCGAAGTCGGCATCTCCGCTGAACCTTGCTTCACCAAAGTCTGCAGGGCCGCCAAAATAGACCCATCCGAAGTCAGCATCCCCGCCGCTAAAGTTTACCTCCTTGAATATGGCATGGTCGCCGAAATGAGCCGAATTAAAGCAGGCATCGCCCCCACTGAACTGGACCCCATTGAAGACAGCAATTGGGGTATTGAAATTGGTTCCTAAAAATTTGGCATATCCACCGCTGAATTCGGCCCTAGCAAAGCTGGCTGCTGTTCCGCTAAAATTCGCCCATATGAAATTGGCGACTCCGCCGCTGAATACTGCCTCATCAAAGCTAGCAGAGCTGCCGAATTCCGCTTTTGTGAAGCGAGCGTCGCCACCGCTGAAGATCGCCTTTAAAAAGCAAGCTGTGTGATTGAACTGAGCAAGATTGAAGCATGCTTCACCGCCGCTGAACTGCCCTCCCTCGAAATCAGCATCCCCGCCGATGAACTGCACCCTCTCGAAATCAACATCACCGCCGCTGAAATGCACCTCCTCGAATCTGGCAGCGCCACCGAACTGCACCCGTTCGAAATTGGCAGAGCTGCTGAATCGAGCCCTATCGAAGTTAGCTTCACCATCGCCGAAGTTCACTTCCTGGAAAATGGCAGCCCTGCCGAAGTGAGCATTACGGAAGATAGCATCGCCAAAGCTGAAGTTCGCCTTGTGAAAAAAGGCAGCCCCGTCGAAGCGAGCATCATGGAAGAAAGCATTGCCAAAGCTGAAGTTCACCTCCTGGAAAATGGCAGCCCCGCCGAAGCGAGTATTGTGGAAGATGGCATCGCCACCGCTGAAGTTTGCGCTAAGGAAGCTGGCAGTGCGGCCGCTGAAGTTCGCGTCCTCGAATCTGGCTGCCCCGCGGAACTGAGCATTATTGAAGCGGGCATCTCCAGTGAAATTAACGCCCTTGAAATTTACATCTCCACGAAAGATTGCATTGCTGAAATCAACTGGTCCCAGAGTCATTCCGCTCAGATCCAGGTCGCCTTCGATGATCGCATCGCTGTAATCCACAGGCGCGCCCTGCAAGATCTCGGCTTTGACTGCGCTGGCCTGGACTACATCTGAAGCATCCGAAGCGCCCATCAGCAGAAGCGCGACCATAAATGAAGCGAAGTAACCTGGGAGTTTCATATACAGATCGCCTATTCTGTCATTACTTACACAAAAACATTTCGGTATTTTTAGATATCAATAGATCAAATTTAAGCCGATGAATAAGACTAATTTAATTAATTCATGTACAGCTTAAACCGTTATTCTCAGGGATCATATTCGATCAATTTCTGATTTCCATATACTTTAAGTAGCATCAGATCCTCCACGAAAAACTTAATAATCAATAAAGCTACTATAGCTCATACTTGACAATCTAAGAGGTGATTTCAATGTCTACAAAATCTAGACTGGGCATTCTGACCCTGGCCATCGTCCTCTTCGCCGTAACAGTGACGGATGCGTATACGATAGATGTTTTATACGACATGGATCTTGGAGAGTACCTCGTCGACGAAGATGGGCGGACTCTGTACCGCAATGAAGGCGATACGGCTGGCACATGCAACTTCGGAGGGGATCGCGACGACTGGCCTTCGTTTTACGCATCAACCATCGACGTTCCAGGCGAGCTAGTTAGCTCCGACTTCATGACCATAGTGAGCAATGATGGGACGCTGCAAACGACGTACAAAAACTGGCCGCTGTATCTGTATGAGTATGATGAAAGCTCGGGAGATATTAATGGTCAGGGAATAGATAGGATGAAGGTCGTGCCTCCAAATGTATACGCTGCATAGCAGCATCATCAATGCAATACATTTTTTTATTTTTTCCTATTTATCAGATCTTGTCCATCGCCTCAGCGATTCCTGCTTTCCGAATTCGCGGGCTTATCTTTTTTAAATCTTTAGGATATTTGAATAGCTCAGGATCCTCTGACTTTCAATCAACATGGCCTCGCATCCGGCCCACTGTAAGGATTGTTAGAGGCGTCTGGTCTGGATAGGGATGCTGCCTTCTAGCATCCAAACCCGTGGACTTGGTCGCTTCGAGCCATTCGATCTCGTTATCCCCATATTCCGGTGCAGGCGGTTCGGAACATTATACTTTATAATTCTTTTTGACCATCTAATTCGAAGAGGTTGCTGCCGAGGACTGCTGAGGTCGCCCGAAAACTATTAACCCCATCCTCGCCCAAGCCTTGACCTTCAATGCTCAAGCGAGAAATCGAGATGAAATCGATCCTCATCAAAGGTGCAAGAGAGCACAACTTAAAAGACATAACCATCGAGCTTCCCCGAGATCGGCTCATAGTCATCACCGGCGTCTCGGGCTCGGGGAAGTCCACCCTCGCCTTCGACACCATCTACGCCGAGGGGCAGCGCCGCTACGTGGAGTCCCTCTCCGCCTACGCCCGCCAGTTCCTCGGCCAGATGAACAAGCCCGACGTCGACTCCATCGAGGGGCTCTCCCCGGCGATATCCATCGAGCAGAAGACCACCTCCAAGAACCCCCGCTCCACCGTGGGAACGGTCACCGAGATCTACGATTACCTTCGCCTCTTATTCGCCCGGATCGGAACCCCCCACTGCCCGGTCCACGGGATCAAGATCGAGTCCATGTCTCCGGAGAGGATAGCAGACCGGATCATTGAGGCGGCCGAAAGGGGCGTCGGCGGAGGCGATTCGGACGCCGAGACGGGGGAGGGGATCGAGGAGGGGATGGGAGAGGAAGTGATCGGGGAGGAGAGGGGGGGAGAGATGCAAGGGGGCGCGGCAGAGGGCATGGTCACCATCCTCGCTCCACTCGTCCGCCAGAAGAAGGGGACCTACGGCCAGCTTTTAAGAGACCTCGACTCCGAGGGCTTCTCCCGGGTCCGGGTCGACGGCCTGGTCCAGAGGACCGACCAGGAGGTCGACCTGGACCGGTACAGAAAGCACGACCTGGAGGTGGTCATCGACCGGCTCGACCCCCTGGAGGATAGGTCCAGGCTGGTCGAGGCCTGCGAGACCGCCCTGGAGCGGGGCGACGGCCTCCTCATCGTGGTCGACTCGGAGGGAAAAGATCGGCTCTACTCCTCCAAGATGGCCTGCCCCGTCTGCGGCATGGTCTTCGAGGAGCTTCAGCCCCGGATCTTCTCCTTCAACAGCCCCTTCGGGGCCTGCGAGGCCTGCAACGGTCTCGGCATTAAAATGGAGTTCGATCCCCAGCTGATCATCCCCGACCCCGAGCTCTCCATAGCCGACGGGGCGGTGGCCCTCTACAACAACCACGTCGACGGGTGGCGAGGCCAGTACCTGGCGGCAGTGGCCAAGCACTTCGGCTTCGACATCTTCACCCCCATAAAAGACCTCACCCCCGATCAGTATTCGGCCCTGATGCGCGGCTCAAGGGAGCGGATCAACTTCTCCATGTCCATGAAGAACGGGGACGCCTACTGGTCCCACCGGGGGCACTGGGAGGGGCTCATCCCCCAGTCCGAACGGCTCTATCACCAGACCAGCTCCGACTACCGGAGGGAGGAGCTGGAACGGTTCATGAAGGTCCTCCCCTGCCCCAGATGCGGCGGGAGGCGGCTGAAAGAGAAGGTGCTGGCGGTGAAGGTCGCGGGGATGTCCATCGCCGACGTCGCCGATCTATCCATCTCCCAGGGGCTAGCCCTCTTCGAGAACCTGGCCATAACCGAGAAGGAGGCGGAGATCGCCTGGCAGGTCCTGAAGGAGATCCGGGCCAGGCTCGGCTTCCTCCAGCACGTGGGCCTCTCCTACCTCACCTTATCCCGGAGCGCGGGGACCCTCTCGGGGGGCGAGGCTCAGAGGATAAGGCTTGCAACCCAGATCGGATCAAACCTGATGGGGGTCCTCTACG
>DAINAQ010000017.1:0-12928 GCA_036733325.1 Methanothrix sp. | reverse complement strand
AGCTCTTCTTCGACCGGGAGGAAGATCTCTACCATCATCTGGGGATGGACTGGATCCCCCCCGAGATCCGGGAGGACCAGGGGGAGGTGGAGGCGGCCCTGGCAGGGCGTCTGCCCAAACTGGTGGAGGTCTCGGAGATCAAGGGCGACCTTCACGTCCACAGCGACTGGTCGGACGGGCGCCATACCATCGAGGAGATGGTCAAAGCGGCCCAGGCCCTGGGCTACGAGTACATGGCGATCTGCGATCACTCACCGGGCCTGGGGATCGCAAACGGCCTCGCCGAAGAGAGGTTCAAAGAGAAGATGGAGCTGATCGCGGACTTGAACGAATCGGTGGAGGGTTTCAGGGTTCTGGTGGGAACCGAGGTGGACATCAGGGCCGACGGGAAGCTCGACTATCCCGACGAGATCCTGGAGCAGTGCGACGTCGTGGTCGCCTCGGTCCACTCCGCCTACAGCCAGAGGGAGAGGGAGATGACGAGCAGGATCATCTCCGCCATGGAGAGCGAAGAGGTCGACCTCATCGGCCACCCCACCGGAAGGAAGATCGGGGAGCGCGAGCCCTACGAGGTGGAGATGGAGCGGGTCCTGGAGGCGGCGGCCAGGACGGAGACGGCCATGGAGATCAACGCCCACCCGGTCAGGCTCGACCTCAACGACCGCTGGTCGAGGCGGGCCAAGGAATTGGGGGTGAAGCTGGCCATCAACACCGACGCCCACAGCACCTGCGGTTTATCTTTCATGGAGTACGGGGTCAAGACCGCCAGGCGCGGCTGGCTGGAGAAGGGAGATGTCCTCAACGCGTTGGGGCTTGCGGATCTGATGAAATACCTCGGCAGGGATTGAGGAAAACTTCCTCGCCACGTGAAAGAGGATAGGCGATATCAAGCCATTGTTGTGCAAGCGAGGAAGTCTTCTCTCCAGGAAGAAGAGACGGCATGCTGCACTTTTCTGCCATGAGCTAATCTGCGGCCCTGATGGATCTTTCTCAAAGCTTATCGTCTTAGATGATCGCGCATTGACCTTTTCTCACCAATGTGACCGGCCAATCCTCCCAGGAGTGATTTCAGGTATCGAAGCTATTGAGGGAGCAAAATCGCCCCTGAAATCAACATTTTCTTTTGAATTAGAATCCGAGATCTCATAACAAAAGTTAAATACGTTTGGGCGCGCTCAGATTGTTTGGAGAGATTCAATTATGAAAAACCTGCCAAAAGAGATCCTATACCCGCTGCTGACCCTCGCCCTATTTGCGGCCATCGTATCCAGCGGCTGCTCAGAGACCTCCGATTCGGTCAAGGGCCTTAAGATCGCTGAGATGGACCTTTCTGCCGAAGAGATTACCGGGGCCACGATGACGATCAACGTCACCACCTACGTCGAAAATCAGGGTAGGCTGAGGAGCAAGAACGCCTCCATCATCCTGAAGGCCTACGAGACGAAGAACAACCTGCTCGAGGCTCAGGTGAGGTCTGAGATGGGACCGATCGAGAAGGGAACGACCGCAAACATCACCGACACCCTGGAACTTCCCAAGAGAGGTTCCTACAGGATTGAGGCGACCCTCTTTGAGGAGGAGGAGAAGAGGAGCACGGCTTCTAGGACGGTCTACAACCTGGAGAGTCTGACCGCTGACGTTGATGTGATGAACGTGAGGATAGGCGGTATGGACTTCATGGTGAGGGAGGCCGAAAATGGCACCGTGAAGATCCATACTGAGATCTACTTTACCAACGTCGGCCCGACCACCAGCCCCGACTACAGGATCGAGGTTAAGGCGAGAGAGGTCGATTCCGGTCTCGTCGCCGATAAGAGGGAGACGAACGTCGGCGAGATCCCGCCCCAGGGGACGGTGATCAGGAGCGTCAACCTGTCGGTCCCGGATCAGTACAACTACCGGGCTGAGGTCCTGATCTGGAGGAATGCTTCCATCGTGGGACAGGGTGAGGATTACGTCCTCCTCAAGCCCGAGATGATGATGGAGGAGGGCCAAAGGATCGAGTCCAAGGATATAAAGACCAGAGGTTTCGTCATGCAGGAGGTAGAAGAAGCGGCACCTGCAGCCGAAATGGAGGCGAGCCCGATGGAGGTCGAGGAGTATGCGGAGGCTGAGGGTGCGGAAGTCGAAGGGGGAGGGATCCCGGGTTTCGGGACCGTCCTTGCCGCGATCTCGGTGGCCCTGACCGCTCTATATAGAAGGAGGCTGAGAGGACTGTAATCCGCGGAAGACGGGGGCTCTGAACCATAAGATGTCGAGTGCAGCTGATCTGGCCGATGGGGCAGAGGGCAGCGACTGCCCTCTGCCCCAACATCCCGATTCTCTTCGCGGCCGGAGAATATTTCAGTAATTTTCAGTAATAGTACCATATGCTGCTGTACTTCTCCGGATCCTCGCCCCTCTCCCGGAGCCTCCTGAGGTAGCTTCCTATGCTCACGTCGTCGTAGATGTAGGGCTTGACCTGGACGATGTTCTTCTCCCAGGGGAGGAAGCGGTAGGTTCTCCTGCCGTCGGGCTGGATGGCTATGATCTCGTGGTTCTGCCAGGCCCGGAGGTGATCTTTTCCCAGGAAGGGGACGTTGAAGACCGGCTCGTCGGTCCTGAAGATGCCGGGGAGGAGCCGGGCCTCCTCTTTACGCTCCTGGAGGATCCGGGCGATGGGGACGGCGTACTCCTCCATCTCGCTCTTTCCCTTCATGTTGAAGGTGTAGTAGGGGTCGACCCCGATCTTCTTCATTATGACCCGAAGAGCCGCGGTCTCAAAGCGCCTGCTGTTGGCGAAGGTGAAGACCTGCTGGTTGTAGACGTCCATCCCCAGCATCCTGATCCTCTTCACCGCCTCCAGGGTCTCGGGGGTCACCTCGTAGGGGTGCATGAAGTGGGTGACCACGCAGAGGCTGCGTCTACCTAATTCGTGGTAGGACCCGAAGATCTCGCACAGCTCCTCGGTGATCCTCTGGGGGACGGTGATGGGGGTGCGGGTGGCGATCCTGATGCTGATGAGGTGGGGGATCTCCGCCAGGCGGCCCAGGATCCGGTCGATGAGATCGTCACTCATCACCAGGGGATCGCCCCCGGTGAGGAGGACGTCCATCATCTCCTCGTGCTCGGCGTACCAGTCTATGGCGGCGTCGATCTCCGCCATGGAGGCCATGGCCGAGGGCATGAAGGGAGCGGTGATCTCCCAGTTCCTCTGGCAGTAGACGCAGATCTGGGGGCAGGAGTCGTAGGGCTTGACGATGGCCACCCTTGGGTAGCGCCGGGTGACCAGATCCGTGGGGGAAGTGTCGTTCTCCCGCATGAAGTCGAAGGCCCACTTCCGGTCTTTCCGATGGGCGATCATCTTCTCCACGTACTTCAGAGGAGGGAAGACCTGGAGCCGGACGGCGAAGTCGAGGTCGCTGGGCTCAGAGTCCATCAGGTGGAGGTAGTGGGGGGTGACCCCGAAGGGAACGCCCTTTTCCAGGGCCATGCCTATCGACCGTTCATGCTCGGGGCTGAGCCTGATGATCTTTTTTATCGTCTCCAGATCTGCCCCGTCCTTGAAGACGTGGCGGAACTGCCACCTCCAGTCCTTCCAATCGTCGGGATCGGCTCCCAGGACCGCGAGGATCCTCGCCTTATTTTCTGCCCTCCTCTCTGTAACCTCGGGATCGAGGCCGCTTTTGTACCTCGAGAGGTGCTCGTCCATCCGGCGGCTCATCTCGTCCAGGTAGTCGGACCGCCTCCGACCTGCCTCCCTTCCCTCGTACTCATCGAAGTCGGGGACCTCGATCCCCTCCATCAGCATGGAAGGGTAGACTTCCGACTGGACCTTCACCGCCTTGAAGAGGTGGAAGAACTCGTCGACGAAGTCATCGGCCACCTCGGCCTCTCCGTCCACGGAGGCCTTCCAGAGGAACTCCAGGGAGGAGGTCTTCGCCGCCCGCTCGTTTCGGGGGGAGAAGATGTTCTTGAGGCACTCCAGCGCCTCGTTGAAGAGGACGTAATCCCAGGGGTCCATCTCCGCCGCCTCTCGTCGGTGGGCCCAGTCCAGGGATTGGAGGTAGCCCACGACCAGGTCCCGGGCGGCCTCCAGGCTCTCGCTCCCCTTCAGGAGGAGGTGAATCTCGGGGGCTACCTCCCAGCATTTCTGCCATCTGCTCGCCATGTCTGAAGGTTTAATTTCAATCTTATGGTATTTAAGAATCACTTTGAACGGCGCTGCACTGGCCTTGGTCGGATAGGGGGCTCATCATCGCGATTACGGTCGGTCTTGGGGCCTTTGTGGCGAAAGTTTCTCAGAATTTCATGAATACATCCTCCTGAAGAGGTATTACCAAGAATTATTAGCCGACATATCAGGACTTATTTTTGTGATATATCAAAGACAAAAGCGCCAATTAGGTTTTTATCCAGATTATTTGTCGTATTAATAAACAATAATATCAAACTTAATCTGATTATGCATATAGTTTTAGACAAAAGATTCATAAATAGGAGGAATATTACTTAGATCTGTATTACATGACAACGGACGAGCTGGAGGAGCTTCAAATGAGATATTTGCACGCTTTGGGACTGGCGGCAGGGCTTCTGGTCCTGCTTGTGGCGGGTTTAGCCGCCGCCTCTGACGAGAGCGGCTCGGTTCCGGTCTACACCGTAGCCGACACCACCGGAGACTGGGGATTTCCAAGCCCTTACGCCCACTACTCCCGGGGGCCGGGCTATACGAGGATGAGCTTTCTCTTCGACACCCTGGTCTGGAAGGATGATGCTGGGTACGTTCCAGCCCTGGCCGAGACCTGGGATATGGAGGGCGACGAGGTCTACATCTTCCACCTGAGGGACGGAGTCACCTGGCACGACGGCGAACCCTTCACCGCCGAGGACGTGATCTTCACCGTAGACTACACCAAGGAGCACCCCTACCAGTGGGTCGACTCCTCGATCATCGAGAGCGCCGAGGCCGTCGACGACCTGACGGTGAGGATCACCCTCTCCGCGCCCTACGCCCCCTTCCTGGACCAGGTGGGAGGAACCCTTCCCATCCTCCCCGAGCACATCTGGGCTGAGGTGGACGATCCCCTCAACTACCGGGAAGAGGGTGCCCTGGTGGGGACCGGGCCCTACACCCTGAATGTTGACGACTACGACATGGTCCAGGGGACCTACCGCTACCTCGCCTACGAAGACTACTATCTGGGAGCGCCGATGGTCAGCGAGCTGATCTTCGTCAAGATCTCTGCCCCCAACGCTGCGGCGGAGCTAAAGCAGGGGAACGTGGACAACGCCCCCATAGAGCCCGAGATGATCGAGGAGCTGGAGGCGGACTTTGAGATCCTGGAGGTTCCCGCCCACTGGTGGAACTACAAGCTGATGATCAACCATCAGGAGGAGCCGATGTCGGACGCGAGGTTCAGGCAGGCCCTGGCCTACGCCATCGATAGAGACGAGCTGGTGGAGATAGCCGCCCGCGGCTACGGCCTTGCCGGAAGCCCCGGATTCGTACCCCCCGACCACGACTGGTACAACCCGGCGATGGACGGATACTACCCCCACGACCCCGCCAGGGCCGAAGAGCTCCTCGATGATATGGGCTATGACGGCAGGACCATCGAGCTGTTGGTCAAGAGCGCAGACGCCGAGGCCGAGAGGATCGGCGAGCTGGTCGAGGCGGACCTGGAGGCGGCCGGGATCGACGTCGATCTCAGGGTGATGGACTCGAAGGCCGTCGACTCCAAGGTCGGCGAGTGGGACTTCGACCTGGCCATCAGCGGCCACGGCGGAGTCATCGGCGACCCCAACTTCCTCGCCAAGAACACCCTAGACGACGACTTCAACAGCGCCCGGTACTATGACAACGATGAGCTGACCGACCTCCTGACAGAGCAGGTGGCTGAGACCGACGAGGACGCCAGGCACGATCTGATCGATCAGGCCCAGGTCCTCTACGCAGAGGACGTTCCCGCCCTCACCCTCTACTACACCGAGTCCTTCGTCGCTCACGACGGTCAGGTGGAACTCTACTACACCTACAACGGGATGGCTCTGGGGATACCCATCGCCCTGAACAAGCTCTCCTTCGTCGGGGTGTAACCACTGAGCTTCGAGCGAATTTCCGCGGCCTGGGCCATGCGCCTGCGGCAGGTGGCCGAAGGCCGGCACGGCCGTGGAAGTTCTTTTTTTAACCTGGGGGGCGACCGTCTCGCTTCTGATAGCCAGATCAAACCAGAGATCAAGCTGAACAATGGTGACAGGTATGATTCTAAACCCAGCATGAGAGGGCAGGTTCTGCCGATGCCTGTGGTTCTGATATCTACGGCGTCGAAGAAGGGCGCCCGAAACGCAGCGCCATAGGTGCATCGTGCCCATCCTGAGGCCCGCAGACGAGATCTCCATGGCATCCTGGACGAAGCGTGACACCCTGGACAACATCCGGGAGACCGGCGAGTTCGTGGTCAACGTCCCACCGTGGAGATGGCAGAGGCGGTCTAGATCTGCGCGAAGAGCTTCCCGCCGGAGGTGGACGAGTTCGAAGAGGCGGGTCTGTCCCCTCATCCGTCGGCCAAGGTGAAACCGCCAGGGATCGCGGGATGCGTGGCCTGGATGGAGTGCGAGCTCGAAGAAATGGAACTCCAGGATAATTTTTAATCATCCCGCGTCGTAGTAGCAGACCTCGTCCACATCCAGGACCGTCGGCGATCCCAATCTCAAGCTCTTTACGCTCCTCACCCGGCCGTGCCCAACCACCGCCAGCTGGACCCTCGCCGCCTGAGCCTCCCTCTCCTCGTAGAAGTCGGCTCCGGCCTGGACCATCTTATGGGTCACCACCTGAACCTCCCGGATCCGGGTGAGCATCCCTCCGGTCCCGTTGACGATGTCGGGACCGCTGGCCTCGGTCAGGAAGATGACGTCTCCGGGGCTGGAGTGGAGGAGGGCGAGGAAGTTGTGGGGGCTCCTGATCTCCAGAGTCCTGATCCCGTTATCCAATAGCTCCCTGATCACCTGTCTGGATATCCCCGTAAGTGCAATGCATTCCATGATCAATCACCCATACATCGGGAACTGGAGCTCTTTTTTGCCCGGAACCTCTTCGGCGGCGGTGCTCTTCACCTGCTCTGCCAGCTTCTGCATCTGAAGCTCGATCTCGTCCGCCCTCTCCTCCAGCTCTTTGGTCTCCACTTCGAGGTCGTAGAGGGTGTTGAGCATCTTGATGGTGACGATCGCCGCTCTGGGATCGGGGGCCATGCTGTGGGTCTCTCCAAGGAGGCATATGGCCGGCACATTGCGCAGGAGACACTCGTTCATGACGGACCCCGATATCCCCGATATGGTCCCGATCTCAAAGACCTCCACCTTGTCCTTTATCCTCTCCAGCATCTCCTCGGTGGTGGCGGCCCCGAAGACCCGCTGCTGGTCGCTCATCACCGTTATCCCGGCAAGACAGACCATCTCTTTCGCCCCGATCGACTCGGCCCATGATACTATCCCCCGGGCCACGTCGTAAGAAGCCGCGGGATGGACCGGTATGTCGGAGCTTATCACCACCACGTCAAGCTCCGGCTTCTCGTATATCCTCACCGGCATATGGGCTACCCCGCCCACCAGGACCGATAGAGGCGGAAAGAACCTGGAGTCTATGGCTCCGAGGTAGTCCATCTCGAGCTGGTTGACGACGTACTGGCTTGCTATGTTTCCGATCAGCCCTATCCCCGGAAAACCCTCGATGACCACCGGGTTCTGGGATTTGGGCCTCAGAGCTTTGACCTGGACTTCGTCAGTCATGAAAATATCTTTTCCATCTTATGGGTGATAAGAGCATCGCTCAGCTCATACGAAGAATATGATGAGATCCATCGGATCTCCTCCGGCTCGAAGAGCGGATTTCTTTCAGCGGAGGTTTCGGGAGATGGTGGCAAAACGAAAGGAATATCTAGCCTCAGAACATGAACTATAGGGAGAACTGCCGTAGTTCTTCTCAGGCTCTGGGGCAGGTCCTGCCCGGCAGATGCCGCGATTGGTCGGAATATCTGGGGATGATCATATGGAAGAAGATGCTGAAGAACGGGCAGGCAAAAAGGATGCTCGTGAGAGCGAGTCCTTCAAAAGCACCATCCTTCCGGTCCTTCTGGGACTGATAGTCGACCTCATCGTGGACGCCTTCTCGGGCCTCTCCAGCTCCGCCAAGATGATGGTCATCGTCGGACTGAGCGTGGCCTATACAGGAGGCGAGCTTTTGGGCAAGCGACCCAAGAGCTTCGGCATCTCTTCCAGAGCCAAAAGACTGATGACCGCGGCCTTCGTCATCGCCGTCCTTCTCCTCCTGGGGGCGGCGTTCATCCTGGGTTTGAGCCTCGCAGCCACCGCCTTCCTCACCGGGTGGACGATCCTCATGGCCTTATCCTTGAGATTGGCATCCAGCGTCCCCGAGGGGAGCGTCCTGGCAAGAGTGGCCCTGACCAGAATCTCCGCCTTCACCCTTGGAGCGGCCCTGGCCATAGGCGGGGCTCCGGTGGCCGAGGTGGCATTCGGCGGTCCCGCCCATCTGACTATAATTAACGACTGCGGCGATGACCTCGAATACGCCCCCCTGAATATCAGCATCCCTGCCGGCGAGAGTCAAACCAGAGAGATGCCCCCGATCGTGGTCGATGTGGAGCATCGAGGGAACGTGATCCAGGTCGGCGGGACCCTGGGACCGAAGGCGCCCTTTCCCCTGAGCCAGGGGATCGAAATATCCATCGACGATCGGCCTTTGAGGCCTGGGGATTCGAGAAGGATAGATCTGGGGGATGGGAAAGAGCACCGGCTGAGAATACGATGCATATAAAAGTAGAAGGAGGGCAGAAGAGGAGGTAGAAGGTCAAACGAAGGTCCACTCATCGACGACGCTCTCCCAACCTCATTTTTCGCCCAGGCGCCTGCCTCCGCCGGTTATCATCAAGTGAGAACTTATTAATCTCATGGGCTCCACTATCTATAATAAAAATAGCAAGGTGGTCTGGCCGATGGGATTTGAACATGTCCGGGGAGAGGACCGGGGAGATATAACCCTCTACGCCCTCAGCACCTGCGCCTGGTGCAATAAGACAAAGAAGCTTCTGGCGGATCTGGGTGTTGAATACAGGTACGTCTACGTCGATCTTCTCCAGGGGGAGGAACGGAGGAGAACCCTGGAGGAGGTGAAGCGGCACAATCCCAGGGCCTCCTTCCCCACCACAGTCTTCAAGGACGGGAAGTCTGTAGTCGGATTCAAGGAGAAGGAGATAAAGGAGGCTCTGGAGCTATGACGGATTTCAAACCCTCTTCGGAGGAGGTTGATGCCCTTTACAGGCAGCTGGATCGGGAGGCCGAGGAGATGGGCTACCATCTGAACCCGGACTCCGACTTCACCAGAGACCTGATCAGAGGCCTTCTCAAAAATGAGAATCGATACGGCTACTGGGCCTGTCCCTGCCGGCTCGCCTCCGGAGATAGGGATGAGGATCTGGACATAATCTGCCCCTGCGACTATAGGGACCAGGACCTGGTCGAACACGGTGCCTGCTACTGCGCCCTCTACGTCACAAAGGAGGTTCTGTCTGCAGAGAAAGAGCTTGAGCCCGTCCCCGAGAGGCGCCCCTCCCCCGAGGAGAGGGAGCGAGCGGCGAGGGTCCTCTCCGCTCCATCCGGCGAACCCCCCTCCTCGCTATCGTACCCGGTCTGGAGGTGCAGAGTATGCGGATACCTCTGTGCGAGGGATGATCCTCCCGGGGTCTGCCCCATATGCAAGGCCGATATGGACCGGTTTGAGAGGTTCATCTGAATGAGATGCGGTCTCAGGATGAGAGGGCGTTGGGCTGATGACCTCCGATGAAGAAGATGGAAAAGAGATGAGCAAGGTCGAGCTGAAGATATCCGGGATGGTCTGCGCCTCCTGTGCCTCCACCGTGGAGGGCGCCCTGCTGGGGGTGGAGGGGGTCGACGAGGCCAGGGTCAACCTGGGGAAGGAGACCGTCTTCGTCGCTTACGATCCCTCGAAGGCGAAGCTCACCGACCTGGAGAACGCCGTATCCGAGGCGGGATACGGCGTCGTCGACGAAAGGGTCGCCATCAAGGTCGGGGGGATGATGTGCGCCTCATGCGTCTCCACCGTGGAAGAGGCGGTGGGCGGAGTGGAGGGGGTCGTCGAGGTCAAGGTCAATCTGGGGGCCGAGAGGGCCTACGTCACCTATAACCCTGGGGTCGCATCGGTTGCCGAAATCAGGGGTGCGATCGAGGAGGCGGGATACCAGTACCTGGGGGTTGCGGGAGAGGAGGGCGAGAGGAGGGAGAGGGAGGCGAGGGAGAAAGACCTCCAGGATAAGAAGAGGAGGATCCTGGTCGGCTTCGGCGCGGGTTTGGTGCTGATGGTCCTGGGGATGGCGCCCTCGATACCGTCGGTTCCGATGCCCTTTCTGATGCTCGTCATATCCACCCCGCCCTTCATATACCTGAGCCAGCCCATATTTTCTGCCGGCTTAAGGGCCCTCCGCCACCGGAGCCTGACCATGGACGTGATGTACTCCATGGGGATCGCCGTCGCCTTCGTCTCCAGCCTGATGGGCACCTTCGGGGTGCTCCTCACGCCTCAGTTCATCTTCTACGAGACCGCGGTCTTTCTTGCGGCCTTTCTGACCCTGGGGAGGTACCTGGAGACCAGGGCCAGGGGGAGGACCTCCGAGGCGATCAAAAAGCTCGTGGGCCTCCAGCCCAAGACCGCCACCGTCATCCGGGACGGTCGGGAGGTGGAGGTGGCCGCGGCCGACCTTCTGGCGGGGGAGGTCATCCTGGTCCGGCCGGGAGAGAAGGTTCCCGCCGACGGGGTGGTCGTAGCCGGCGAGAGCTACGTAGACGAGTCGATGATCACCGGAGAGCCGATCCCCGCCAAGAAGAAGAAGGACGATCCGGTGGTGGGAGGGACCCTGAACAGGAACGGGGCGATCAGGTTCTTGGCCACCAGGGTGGGGCGCGAGACGGCCCTGGCTCAGATCATCGCCCTGGTGGAGGAGGCCCAGGGCTCCAAGCCCTCCATCCAGAGGCTGGCGGACAGGGCCGTCGCCCTCTTCATCCCCACGGTGCTGACGGTGGCGGCACTGACTTTCCTTCTGTGGCGGTACATCCTCGCCGATCTCGTCCCCGGCGACCCCCTCCTCTTCGCCCTCACCGCCACCATTTCAGTTCTGGTGGTGGCCTGCCCCTGCGCCCTGGGCCTCGCCAGCCCCACCGCCATCACCGTGGGCATCGGCCGGGCGGCGGAGCTGGGGGTGCTGGTGAAGAGGGGCGAGGCCCTGGAGACCTCCGAGAAGCTGAACGCGGTCGTCTTCGACAAGACCGGGACCCTCACCGTGGGAAGGCCCCAGGTGACCGACCTCATCGCCTTTGGGATCGAGGAGATGGAGCTGCTCAGAATCGCGGGAGGGATCGAGGCCAGCTCCGAGCACCCCCTGGCCGAGGCGGTGGTGAGGAGGGCCAGAGCCGAAGGAGTCACCCTGGTCGAACCGACCTCCTTTGAAGCCCTGGGAGGGAAGGGGGTCCTGGCCAGAGTCGAGGGAAGAGATGCGGCCGTGGGAAATCGGGTCCTCCTCCGGGGGATGGGGATAGAGATCCCCGAGGATGCGGAGGATGCCGCCCTCTGCCTGGAGGTGGAGGGGAAGACCGCCCTCTTCGCCGCCCTCGATGAAAGGGTGGTGGGGGTGGTCGGGGTCGCCGACGCCCTCAAGGAGGACTCCGGAGAGGCGGTGAAGAGGCTTCAGGAGATGGGCTTTGAGGTCCTCATGATCACCGGCGACAACCCCTCCACCGCCGGGATCGTGGCAGAAGAGATCGGGATCGAGAGGGTCCTGGCCGAGGTCCTCCCTCAGGAGAAGGCCAGAGAGATAAAGAGGCTTCAGGATGCGGGGTCTGTCGTCGCCTTCGTCGGGGACGGAATCAACGACGCCCCGGCTCTGGCCCAGGCCGACGTGGGGATCGCCATCGGCAGCGGAACGGACGTGGCCATCGAGAGCGGAGAGATCGTCCTGATCAGAGACGACCTGATGGATGCGGTGGCGGCGATCGAGCTCAGCCGGAAGGTGATGGGAAGGGTGAAGCTGAACCTCTTCTGGGCCTTCGCCTACAATTCTGCCCTGATCCCGGTGGCGGCGGGGGCGCTTTACCCGTCCTTCGGGATCACCTTCCGCCCGGAGCTGGCAGGCCTGGCCATGGCCGCGAGCTCGGTGACGGTGGTGAGCCTCTCCCTGATGCTGAAGGGCTACGTCCCGCCGTCCAGGAGGGAGAGGGAGCGGAGGGCGAAGGAGCTGATGACGGAGGAGCCGATGGTGGAGGAGCGGCTGATGGAGGAGGGGCTGACGAAGGAGGGGCTGATGGCGGAGGAGAAGTCCCAGCAATTCAAAGAAGATTCTGAGGTGAAAGGGTTGGCCATAGATCCGGTATGCGGCATGACCGTGGACGAGAAGACTGCGAAGTTCAGGACCGAATACAAGGGGACCACATATCACTTCTGCGCCCCCGGGTGCATGAAGGCCTTTGAGAAGGAGCCGGAGAAGTACCTCAAAGGTTGAGATAGAGGCTTCAAATAAAGGTTGAGAGCGAAGATCGAAGCTCGAAGTTCCAGGATTGAAGTCGCATCATCTCATCCGAGACTCGAGCTTGAAATACAGGTGTAAACGCATGAAAGAGTACGACATCATCGTCATCGGCTCCGGCGCCGGGATGATCATCGGGTCCAGGGGGACCAGGGCGGGGATGAGGGTAGCCCTGGTGGACGCCGGACCCATGGGCGGGACCTGTCTCAACAACGGATGCATCCCCTCCAAGGTCCTGATCTATCCCGCAGACGTGATCCGAAATATCGAGGCCGCCAGGGCCGTGGGAGTGGAGGCCCGAATCGAGAGGATCGACTTCGAGCTCATAATGAGGCGGATGC
>DAINAQ010000016.1:0-13833 GCA_036733325.1 Methanothrix sp. | reverse complement strand
GATGAAATCCCAAGAAATTCGTCGGGGATTAATTGAGTTAGTTATGCAAATATTTAATCCAGATAGTGATGGGAAGGATCCGGTTGAATTAGTTGATGCGGGTCTTGAGAGATTATCTGATAAAATTAATATAGCCTCAAAAAGGCGACTCATAAAGAATGTAACGGATGAAATGGATGTTTTGATGAAGAAAGAATATCTCTCAGATTATCTTACAATAGATGAAGAAACTTCTAAATACAAAGCTACAGATAAAGCAAAGCAACATCACAAAACCAGGATGTATATCGTTTCAAAATTGAGTGAATGGGCGGGTATAGGTCCGCAGACTACATTGTATGATATTAAAAAACATCCATGAGTAGTGGACTCACAATTCAAAATCCTGCCTACTTTTCTCTAACCGCCTAGGATTTCTCAGTCACGACTTTTGTGGGCAAACCACCAAGGCCATGAGATGAGCCTCGATCGCCTCCCTGCTATTGCCGAGGGCCTCATCGATCGTCTTTCCCTGAGAGTAGCAGCCAGGAAGCTCCGGCACCTCGGCCCAGAAGCCGCCCTCCTCCGCCGGGTGTATCAGAACTGTGTACTCCATGACTCCACCATTGGGCAGAGGCCTCAGCAGACCTCCGCCCCTTCCTCCTCCCCCGCCTCGATCGCCGCGAGCTTCTCCAGCACCGGCCTCGTCGAGACCGAGTTCATCTCCATCCCCAGCTCCTCGGGCCTGAGGCCGAGGGCGAGCCCCGCCATCTGGGTGACGTATAAGATCGGAAGATCGATCTCCTCGCCGAACTTCTTCTCCAGGAGCGGCTGGTTGGCGTCCAGCATCAGGTGGCATAAGGGGCAGAGCGCGACCACGAAGTCTGCGCCCGACTCCTTGGCGTTCCGCAGGATCCGGATGAGGGTCTCGGCGGCGGCGTCCTCCTCGGGCATGAAGATGGGGCCGCAGCAGCACTTCATCTTCAATCTGAAGTCCGTCGGCTCCGCGCCCAGGGTCCGGATGAGGTTCTCCAGGATGGAGGGGTTCTCGGGGCTGTCGATCCCCCCGCCGGGCCGGGTGAGGAGGCAGCCGTAGTAGGGGGCGACCTTGAGGCCCGAGAGGGGCCGGACGATGAGGTCTCCGGGGCCCCGGTCACGGTCCTGGTCATCGGCATCGTTCCCCGCCCCGGCTCCGGCCAGGGCTCCCGTGATCGTCTGGATGACGTGGAGGACCTCTTTTTCTTCTTCGTACTTCTTCTCCAGGGCCTGGTTCACCTTCTCCCTCACCTTGCGGTCTTCGAGGCGGATCATCGCCGCCCGCAGCCTGCTGTAGCAGATGGAGCAGGAGGCCATCACCGGCAAGCTGGTCCTGACCAGGTTTCTTGCGGCAAGGGCCGTCGAGACCATCTCGTTGGAGACGTGGGTGGCGCCACAGCAGTTCCAGTCGTCGATCTCCTCCAGCTCGACCCCCAGGGCTTTGCAGACCGCCCTCGTCGATATCTCGTACTCTCTTCCCGTCGACCGGGCCACGCACCCGGGGTAGTAGGCGAGCTTCATTCTTCGGCCTCCTTCATATCCTCGGCCAGACCGGCAGCTTTGGCCTCCGGGGCCATCTCCATCTCTCCAGCTTCAGCCACGTTTGACTCCGCGTCGCCCTCTCCGAGAAGCTCGAAGATCCTCCTCATCTCCTCGATCCCCTCGATCCTCTCCCCCCTCGCCGCCTCGAAGCCGAGATCGATCTTCCCCTTGGGGACGAGCTCCGCGCCGAAGGCCATGATCTGGGCCGCGGAGCCGGGGCTTCGAATCATGTACTCTGCGGAGAGGAGAAACTCCGATATCCTTCCGTAATCCCGGATCTGGCGGCCGAAGATCCCCTCGAAGACCGAGTCTCTGCACTTCATCCCCTCCTCTTCGTAGATGGTCTTGAGGGCGGCGACCACGGCCATGGGCCTGATCTTCCTGGGGCAGCGGATGGTGCAGAGGAGGCAGGAGGTGCACAGCCAGATCGACCTGCTCTCTAAGGCCGCCTCCTTCTCCCCTTCCAGGACCAGCTTGACCAGCTTTCTTATGGGGACCTCCATCAGGGAGGCGGTAGGACAGCTGGCAGAGCAGGTCCCGCACTGGATGCATTTCTTCACCTCGTCCCCGGCCAGGGCGAGCACCCTCTCCCTGAACTCCTCTCCTTCGGGGGTTGGGATCAGCTTCGTTCTCGGCATCATCCCTCCTCACCCCCCTCGGCTTCTGCGGCGGCCTTCGCTTTCGCCTTCTTGATCCTCTCTGTGATCTTCTCACCCGCCTCTTCGATCTCGTCCCTCTCCCAGACGAACCTCACCTTGGGCTTGTTGATCACCGCCTCCACATCCGCGAGGGCCCGGTTGATCTTGTTGAGGAGCTCGGCGTCTCTTTCCGGCGCCTCGACCTCGGGGATGGGGACCTTCTCTATCTCCGGGGGCAGGACGATCCCGGAGAGGTCCTGCCTCCTCCTGGACCTGGAGACGATGGAGGAGATCGCCTCCTTCCACTCCTGGGCCCAGGGGGTCTCCAGCACCCTGGTGGTGGAGACCCCGGTCCTGTCCACCTCGATGGCCAGGCAGTGACAGGCTTTGGCGCAGGCCCCGCAGAGGATGCACTGCCCCTTCTCCACCCTGACTTTGCCGTCCTCGCCCACGTGCCAGCAGTCGGCGGGGCAGACGTTGAAGCAGGCATGGCAGCCCATGGGGTCGCAGAGCCGGAGCTGCCGGTCGACGAGCCTTATATCCCCCTCGAAGGGCTTGGTTATGTCCATGGCCTGGTAGGGGCAGACCAGAAGGCACCTGCCGCAGCCGATGCACTTCTCCTGGTCGACCTCGATCTCCCCGGAAAACTCAAACTCCTCCTCCAGCTTTAGGGCCTTTCCCTCGACTTTGATCGCCTCCTCGGGACAGATCCCCACACAGAGGCCGCAGTGGTCGCAGAGCTCCTCGTCCACCAGGAGCTGCTCGAAGGGTTTGAGGTCCGTCGGAGTCGGCTCCTTCTCCTGAAGGAGGAAGGCGGGGCAGAACCGAGCGCATCTTCCGCAGAGATTGCACTTCTCCGGATCCACCTCAATCTTCCCCTTCCCCTCCCCCCTCTCCTCCTCCCGCAGGGGCCCCAAGACGTCCCGGGTGGGGTAGAAGACGACGGTGATCGCCTCGGTGGGGCAGACCGGCTCGCAGAGGGCGCATGGGAGGCACCGCTCGTTCGGCTCGGCCCTGGAGAGGAGGCGGGGGTACTCCTCCAGCTCTCTATAGTCCTTGCCGTCTCTGGTCATCCTCAGGGCGTCGACGGGGCAGAAGGCGGCGCACATCCCACAGAAGACGCATTTGTCCAGGTCGATCAGGACTGGCGGCGCGTCCAGGCCGGTGGCGATCTCGACGACCGGGCCCAGGGAGAGAGCCTTGGTGGGGCAGAGGTCGACGCAGATTCCGCAGCCCACGCACTTTTTGTAGTCGTAGTCCAGGATCTTCTCCGATTCTTCTGACCTCTGGATGGACCTGATGATGGACCCCTCGACCTCCATCTCCTTCTCGATATCCACTGCCATCAGTGACCGCCTCCTGCCGGGACTTCCGCCTCAGGAGAGCGAAGCTCCGTCCCTATGGGTCCCATCTCCTCCAGCTCCCGGACGAACTTTCTGACCTCCTTGGCCAGGATCTCCCCCTCGCTCGCGGCGCACCAGATGATCTTCACCCTGCCGGGATTGATCCCCACCCCTTCCAGGACCCCCTTGAGGACCTGGACTCGCTGGTAGGCCTGGTAGTTCCCCCGGTTGTAGTGGCACTCGCCGAGGCGGCAGCCGGAGATGAGGACTCCATCGGCTCCGCCCTTGAGGGCCTCGATGACGAAGGCGGGATCGACCCTCCCGACGCACATCACCCTGATCGTCCTCATGTTGGTGGGGTACTGGATCCGGGAGGTGCCCGCCAGGTCCGCCCCCGCGTAGCTGCACCAGTTGCAGAGGAAGCCCACGATGAAGGGGTAATCCCCCTTGACCGCCGTGGCCGCCCTGATCTGGGCCAGGATCTGCTCGTCGGAGAAGAGGGTCATGTCGATGGCGTCCACGGGGCAGGCGGCGGCGCAGGTCCCACACCCCTTGCAGGCCGCCTCGTCGACCAGGGCGGTCCCGTTGACGGAGATCGCCTTGCTGGGGCAGGTCTCCACGCAGAGCTTGCAGCCGATGCACTTATCGGGGTCGACCATGGCCACGACCGGATCGAGGGTCAGCTCTCCTCTCAACAGCAGCCTCATCGCCTTGGCCGCCGCCGCCTCCCCCTGGGCGATGGAGACCTGGATCTCTTTGGGACCAGAAGCGCATCCCGCTATGAAGACGCCGTCGATGTGGGCCTCTACGGGCCTCATCTTCGGATGGGCGATCTCAAAGAACCCGTCGGGCCGCTTCGATAGGCCGAGCAGGTTTCCGATGACGTCGGCGTCTTTGTTCGCCTCCAGGCCCGCCGATAAGACGACGAGGTCGTAGGGCTTCGATCTGAACCTGCCGAGGAGGGTGTCCTCGTAGTTGACCCGAAGCTGGCCATCGACCTCTTCCACCTCGGAGACCCGGCCCCGGATGAAGTTGATCCCGAGCCTCTGGGCCCGCATGTAAAACTCCTCGTACCCCTCGCCCCCGGCCCGAAGGTCGATGTAGTGGATCGAGACCTCGGCGTCAGGGTACTTCTCCTTGATAAGCTGGGCGTTTTTGAGGGCGTACATGCAGCAGACCCGGGAGCAGTAGGGGTTTCCGACCGTCTCGTCCCTCGATCCGACGCACTGGAGGAAGGCGATGGACCGTGCCACCTCGCCCGTCGAGGGGCGTACCACCTCGCCGCCGGTGGGCCCGGCGGCGTTGAGTAGCCTCTCGACCTGGAGGCCGGTGATGACGTCTCTGTACCTTCCAAATCCGTACTCCTCCTTTCTGGCCGGATCGAAGGACTGCCATCCGGTGGCGACGATTATCGCCCCGACGTCGAACCTGAAGCTCTCCTGGGTCTGGTCGTACTTGACGGCGTCGACGGGACAGGCCTCGGCGCATAGGCCGCAGCCGATGCAGGCCGCGGGATCGATGCAGGCGACGAGGGGGACCGACTGGGGTATCGGCATGTAGATCGCCTTTCTCTTCCCCAGGCCGAACTCGTACTCGTCGGGGACCTCGACGGGACAGACCCCGGCGCACTCGTTGAGACAGCCCTTGCAGAGCTTCTCGTCGACGAACCTCGCCTTCCTGACGCCTGAGACCGTGAACCTGCCGACGGACCCCTCGATGTTCAGGATCTCGGCGTAGGTTACGAGGGTGATGAGGGGGTGGTTGTATACGTCGGTCATCTTCGGTGCCAAAACGCAGATCGAGCAGTCGTTCGTCGGAAATACGTCGGTGAGGAGGGCCATGTACCCCCCGATCGTCGGCCTCCTCTCGACGAGGTAGACGTGAAGGCCGCAGTCGGCGAGGTCGAGGGCCGCCTGGATTCCGGCGACCCCGCCGCCGACGACCATAACGCCCCGGCTGACGGGCATCGTCTCGCCCTGGAGCGGGTTTAAGAGGGCGGCCTTTGCCACGGCCATCCTGATCAGGTCTTTTGCCTTCTCCTGGGCCTGGGGTGGCTCGTCCATGTGGACCCAGGAGCACTGCTCCCGGATGTTCGCCATCTCCAGCATGAACGGGTTCATCCCCGCCTCGGAGATCACCCGCCGAAAGGTCGGCTCGTGGAGCCGAGGCGAGCAGGCGGCCACCACGATGCTCTCCAGCTTGTGCTCGGCGATGTCCTCCTTGATCGTCTCCTGGCCGGTGTCAGAGCAGGTGAACTGAAGGTCCCGAGCCACCTCGACCCCGGGGAGGGTCTCTGCAAACTCCGCGAGGCTTGAGGGCTCCAGGACCCCTGCGATGTTCAGGCCACAGTGGCATACGTAGACTCCAATTCGCATCGACAGGACTCCGGTTAATGGTTTGGAATCCTTCAACTTAAAGGTAACTGTGAGGAGAAAAAGTGGATAATATGAGAACTATCTGGATAGAGAGTGATGTGAGCAGGGCAATATGATAAGATTCTTTGTCGTCCCGAGCCCCCAGGCCTCATCTCTTGCCATGGGATGAGGCCGTTTAATCTCTGATGAGATTTGCTTTTTCAGATCATCCCCATCTCCGAGAGCCTGTCGGGGAGGTAGGTCTTGGTGACGAAGTCGAGCCCCTTTCCGGCGAAGGCCTGCTGCTCAGCCTTCTTCGAAAGCTTGATCTGGAGCTGGATCTGCTCCTTCCAGTAGTCGGTGGCAAACCTCGGGTCGGCGAGCTCGCTTCGGAGGGCCTGGAGGTCCTGGTCGGTCAGTTTATCGGTGGAGAGGTCGTAGTTGACGATGTCCGTGGGCTGGACCCCCAGAAACTGCGCCGCCGGGGTGACCAGATAGTCGGAGAGGTAGGCGCTCTTGATGGCGCCGTAGGCGACGCTGGCGAAGATCCGGTAAGACCAGGGGTCGCCATCGGTGAAGACGAGGACGGGCAGGCTTAGCTCCTCGTTCAGCCTCTTGATCAGCCGGCGGGTGGACCTTGCGGGCTGGCCCTTGAGGTGGACCAGGATGGCGTTGTGCTCCTGGTCGAAGCCGTTCTCGATCAATCGGGCGTGCATCCCGCCGGTCTCGATGGCCACCACGAACTTGGCGTCGTGCTCTTTGAACTCCACGTTGTCGACGTTGAAGGGGATCTGGTAGCCGGCCTCGCCCACGTCCTCCTGGCAGTGGATCGTCCTCTCCCCCCGCCGGGTCTTCTCGCTGATGGTGAGGGGGCCGAAGACCGTCGCTCCGTCCTCCTCGGGCCGGACGTGAAAGTCCTCTCGCAGCAGGGCGGTCAGAATCTCCAGGTCCTCGACCAGCCGGTCGCTCTCGGCCTGCTCCCCGAACTTGGCCACATCCCAGTTCTCGGAGATGTAGTAGATCTCTCTCAGGGTGGAGCCCCGGTTCTGGAGGAGGTGCTCTTTGATCAGAAGCTCCACCAGGTAGGCGGTCTTGAGGACGGATTTGGCGCCCCGGACGGTCTTGACCGACCGAACGCTCTCCTGGTCGCCGTAGACCCAGACCTCCCCCTCCTGGTCGTACTCCAGGTTGCTCTTGGTCCTGCTGGGCAGGGCCAGGTGAGGGACGATCCCCTTCTGGAACTGGTCGTAGAGGTTCTCCGCCAGGCCGAGAAGCCTCTCTTTTGTCGCCTCTGCATCCTTCATTTATCCCACCGCCCTCGCTCCGCTGACCAGCTCTGAAGGAATCCCCTCCACCACCGGCTCGGAGAAGCTGACCCCCTCGGACGGCACCTTATACCTGATGGTCTGCCGCTCGCCGGGGCGCAAGGAGACCTTCCAGAGGTGGTCGTACCCGTCCCCCAGGGCGATCACCCTGGCGGGGGGCTCGATGGACCCCGCCTCCACCGAGACGGTCTCGTGGAGCTTGAAGGCCCGGACGGCATCGCCGTAGTTTGCGACCGCCAGGGTCACGAAGGCCTCCCCGTTCTCGGAGACCACCGACCTTTTGACCAGTAGGTTTCCCATGATCTTGGCCACCACGGGGTTGATGTCGGGCTCCTCCCTCTCCAGCAGCTCGGCCAGCTTCTTTGAGATCCGGGGGAGGAGCTTTCTTATGATCTCCTCCTTCTCCCTCCTCTCCGAGAGGGCGCTCTTCTTGGAGAGGTAGCGGCGGAGCTTTCGTCCCACCTCCTTCATCCCCAGCTCCACCTCCGAGACGATCTCGGGGACGTCGGCGACGGCGTCCTTGGACTCCGAGGTGAAGGGTATATTCGTCGAGGCTACGTGGACTATCAGCGCTATCGGCCCAGTGGGAACCCCGCCCCCGGGCTGGCTGAGGGAGTAGGTCTTCCAGGAGATGTTCTCGATGGCGTGGGTTATGGCGCACCCCCCCTGCTGGTAGAGGAGGGGGACCCGGTTGGCAAACCTCAGCACCTCCACCTTGCCGTCGGCCTTCAGCTCCCCGCCGTAAGCGAGCCCCACCTCCACCTGGAAGGGGTTTCCAGAGTAGACCGAGACGGGCCGGGTGGTGGTGGCGATGTAGTCTACCCGGTACTCCTTTTCAAGGCCCGCCCGGATCAGCTCCTCGCCGATGGGGGATAGGCAGTCGGTGGGGGGCGACTTGAGCCTCATCGCCTTGAAGGCGGCCAGAAGGCGGGTGGCCTCGGCGTGGGTCACCTCCTGGGGCGCGATCTCTGGGTCCAGCTCCGCTCGCTCGCAGATCTCCTGGGATATGATCGCCCCCACGCTGGAGAAGGAGCCCGAAAGAAAGCCTTTTAGCTTCTTCTTGTCGCTGTACCGGAGCATCTTGATCAGGCCGCCAAGCTCCATCCCCCAGGGGTGAGGCTTTATCTCGTAGGAGGGCCGGGGCATCTTGTCCGTCGCCCTCTCGAAGAGCTCCACGTTCCCGTCGGGCTCCACCAGGGTGATCCGGGCGTGGGGGTTGACGATGGCCACGTTCTTAAGATAGCCGTAGATCGACTGCCTACGGCTCCGGACGTAAGATCCCTCCATCTCCAGCTCCACCCGGGTCCCGTGGGGCCGATCCCAGTCCGACTCTCCGGCGTTGAGGATCTCGGGCTCGTTGGTGGCGGTGTTGATCATCAGCTCCCACCGGCCTGCTCTGTGGTTCGGCCCGATCTTGGTGGTGACCGCCGTCGGTCTACCCGTGGTCAGCTGAGAGTAGAGGACCCCTGCGGAGATCCCGATCCCCTGCTGCCCTCTGCTCTGCTTGAGGGCGTGAAACCTCGATCCGTAAAGGAGCTTGGCGAAGACCCTTGGGACCTCTGAGCCCACGATGCCGGGGCCGTTGTCCTCCACCACCACCCGGAAACCCTCGCCGCGGCGGATGATCTGGACGAAGATGTCGGGGAGGATATCCGCCTCCTCGCAGGCGTCAAGAGAGTTGTCCACCGCCTCCTTGACCGTGGTTATCAGGGCCCGGGGGGCGGAGTCGAACCCCAGGATCTGGCGATTCTTCTCGAAAAATTCGGCTACGGAGATGGCCTTCTGATGCTTGGCCAGCTCCTCTGCTATCTCCATAAAAGAAGAGAGGAGGGAGCTATTAGAGCTCTGCCCCCACCACCGTCTGGGTCGCGGTCACGTTGTGGATCTCACGGATGGTGTCCACCAGGCGGTTGAGGACGGAAAGCCCCTCCACCTCCAGGACCACCACGAAGTCGTACTCGCCGAAGACATGATAGACGTCTTTGATCCCCTCGATCTCTCTCAGGGCGTTGTAAACGCTCCTCTCCTGCCCCGGCACCACCTTGACCATCGTAACTCCGATCACCATTCTTCTATCACCACCAAATATAAACTCGGCCTCATTATATAAACTTTTCAGGGCCGGTCACGGCCCTGCCGCCTCCGCTCTCATCGCTCTTTCCTCTTCCTGGAAGAGCGGCCCGCATCTTTGAAGTCCATCCCCGGTTCCTCGATATCCTCGATCTCCTGCTCGTAATCCTCATCGAAAGCAGGATGGCCTTTCTGGCCTTCACCGCGCCTCCTGAACGCCTCTCCGTACTCCTCCGGCTCGGCCTCGAAGGCATCCTCCTCCCAGGCCGGCCCGGATGCCGCCAGGCTCTTCTTCGAGGGCTTCTCCCTCACCGACCTGGAACCGGAAACCTCGGATTTCGGCTCTGAGATCTCCCCTTTGAGGGAGGTGAGGGCCCTCGCCACCATCTGGCCGTACCTGGCCAGGTCCGTCTGGTAGTGGAGGTGGGCCTTTCCGATGTCTGCCGCGTCTCCGGGAAGCTCGGCCCTCTTCAGAAGCTCCTCCCCGCTGGAGAAGGCGTCAGATCCCTGCGTATCGAGGAAGGCCTTGAAGGCCTCGATCCGGTCCAGGGTCCTGGCCGCCGTCTCCAGGACCCACCGGTCTCTGGTCTCGGCGTCGACCTGCTGGACCGACTCGGCCCTCACCGAGATCAGCCTTTTTCCGTCCTCGGTCTCGTAGACGCTGGGCTTGCCGACCACGGCGACGAAGGCCGGAGGCTCCGTCCCCGAGAGGGCCTGAGCGGCGTCAGGCTGGTACTGGCCGGCGTAGACGAAGATGCTCCCGGTGGGGTCGGCGACCCGTCCCCGCCAGTACTCGACGTCGTCTCCCAGGTTGTCCTTCTCGGTGAGGGTTCCCACCAGCATCACCCGGTTGCACCTGGCCCCCGTGGGGGTGATCAGGTAGAGGGGGGCATACTCGCTGTCATCCTCCCTGAAGGTATAGTCGGAGTCGCGAAGCTCCGAGGCGAAGACCCTCCGTGCCACCTCCCTTGCGAAACCCACCATCTCAGATCACCTCCTGAATCCGAGCCAGCAGGGCCTCGGCCTCCTCGGCGGATGCCGGGGGGGCCTCGTAGATCGTCTCCACCAGGATGTAGCGGTCGACGGTGGGCCCGGAGACTGTGTAATACCGCCCCAGAAGTCTTTCTCCGATCATACCCTTCACCACCTCGTGGTCGAGGGCCTCCATGGCCATGGCCTTCGCCTCTTCCATGCTGATCCCCACCAGGCTCTCCGTCCTTTCCCGGTTGATCAGGACCTCCTGGACCCGCACTCCATCGTCCAGAACAGCCTTGATTCGGAGGTCGTAGGTCCCCTCCTGCTTTCCGTGCTCGCCGCAGACCCCCTTGGTCAGCATCCTCCTGCAGATGGGACAGCGCTTGATCAGCCCCGACCCCTTCTGGACGCCCACGATCACCCCGGTGAACCTCGCCTCCTGGGGGATGACCTCGATCTCCTCTTCGAGAGTCTCAAACCCGCTGGTCCTGTTCAGTTTGACGCTGAACCTCCCCTCGAACTCGTCGGTGACCACGTTCTTGAAGAGGTAGTTCCCCCCTTCCACCAGCTCGGGAAGATCGGACTTGGCCCACTTGACGAACTTGATCACCCCGGAATCGTCGCCGATGAGCCCTATTTGGGATATAGCCTCATTCGTCGGCTCCCACAACTGGACAACCTTCGCTCGGAGATCGATCCACCTTGCAGGTTCCGATATCTCCGAGATCTTAATCTCTTGGGCGCCGCCTCCTGCTTGAACCTCGGCTGCGGCCACCTCTTCAGCCAGCTTTTCGATGGCACTGGTTTTGTTCAGCTTGACGCTGAACCTCCCCTCGAACTCGTCGGTGACCACGTTCTTGAAGAGGTAGCTCTCGCCTTCCACCAGGTCCGGAAGCTCCGACTTGGCCCACTTTACGAACTTGATCACCCCGGTCTCGTCGCCGATGAGCCCGGTCTGGGATATGGTCTCGCTGGTCGGGTCCCAGAGCTGGACCACCTTGGCCCAGAGGTCGATCCACCGGGCGGGATCTTTGATCTCGGCGATCTTCATCTCCTGGACCGCGCCCCCCGCGGGGGCTTCGGCGGCGGCCACGGCGCTTTCCAGCTCCTCGATCCCGCTGGTCCTGTTCAGCTTGATGCTGAACCTGCCTCCGAACTCGTCGGTGACCACGTTCTTGAAGTGGTAGCTCTTCCCCTGCTCCAGCTGCGGAAGATCGGACTTGGTCCACTTGACGAACTTGACCGTCCCCGTCTCGTCGCCGATGAGCCCGGTCTGGGATATGGCGCTGCTGCTCGGCTCCCAGAGCTCCACCACCTTAGCCTCCAGGTCGATCCACCGGCCGGGGCCATTGATCTCGCCCACCTTCAGGCTCTCGGTCTTCCTGGCGACGAAGGTTGCCGGAGCGATGCCGTGCTCTTTAAGAAAATAGTTGACCACGGACCGGGTCGCCTCGGCCTCGGGGACCCCGAACTTCTCCACCAGGAGCCTCATCCGGCTCTCCACCTCGTCTGCGGGAACCTCCACCTTCTGCTCCCGCAGCCGAGCCAAAATTTGCTCTACGGCTGCTTTCATGATAATTGACCTCCTGTTTTTAATTGAGAGGCAATACCTCAGAGGCCTTCCAGGTAGATAAACCTACTTCCGGCGGAGCGAAAGTAATATTGGACCTGGAAGAAGATGGAGTGCAAGATGAAGATCACCACCTGGTTTGGAACCCTCGACGACGAATCCGGGGAGGTCTCCCTGGCTGGAGGGGCAGAGGAGATGGCAGACCGTCTGATGGAGATCTCGGAGGCGGCCGGCTTGGAGCCGGGAGGACCGGGTCCGTCAGCGAGGGCGATGGTAGAGGAGACCTTCCAGCCCGACCTTCGCGCCATCGCCCTGGAGGCGGGGCTCTATGGGGACGACGCCGAGTACGAAGCCGCCCTCCGGACGGCGGCCATCGACCTGGTGAGGATGAAGCTCCGGGCCTCGGCCGGAGCCGAGGCGGAGCTCCTCCAGACCATCGAGGCCCTCGACGACCTGAACGAGGTGATGAACCGGCTGGAGGAGCGGCTCTTCGAGTGGTCCCGCCTTCACCACGACCGCCGCCTCCGGGGGAGGCCCCTGGCTGAGGCGCTGGCCGAAGAGGAGGAGCCGATCGGCGTTCTGGCCCGATCTCTCCTCGATCTTCATGGTTCCAGGGGGTCGATCCAGAAGAGCCTGGAGACGGCGACGGCCCAGCTCGCCCCCAACCTCTCCAATCTGGCCGGGCCCCTCCTGGCGGCTCGGATGATATCCGGGGCCGGAGGGCTGAAACGCCTCTCGGAGATGCCGGCCTCGGCGATCCAGGTGATGGGGGCGGAGAAGGCCCTCTTCAAGCACCTCCGGGGGAAGGCGCCTTCGCCGAAGCACGGGATGATCTATCGACACCCTGCCGTCGCGGGGACGACCCGGTGGCTCCGGGGGAGGGCGGCTCGCGCCCTGGCGGCGAAGCTGGCCATCGCCAGCAGGATTGACCGCTACTCGGGCCAGGTGAACCCGGACCTGAAAGCGGCCCTGGATCATCGGATCGAGGAGATCAGGAGCAGCCCCCAAGAAGGAAAGGGACGGAGGAGGAAGGATAGAAAGGAACCGCAGAGGGGGCGGATCGGCTGAATCCATGGCCCGAACGGATGGGCAGATTTAGAGGCGTTCGAATGATCGGAATGGCCGAAAGCCCCATCATATTTATAACGGACGTCCTCGATAATGGGTAGGGAAAAAAGGGGTCGATGATGAAGGCCGGAGTTTTGCTGCTGCTCTCAATCCTGTCGTCTCTCTTCGTCTCGCCGACGGGGCTTTCTGGATGCGATGGCACCAGCTGTGACGTAGATTGGAGCGGCGCAGATTGCCTTGATGCGGACTGCGATGGGGGACAATGGGATTTAGTCGATAACTTCACCCACCGCTCCACCATATTCCTCACCGGGTACATGGACGAGATGACCGTAATCCAGACCGAAAAGGGCTTCTCGGGCAGCAAGATCGCCTACGGAGTCCAGGGGAGCGGAACCGCCTCCAGGACCATGATCGTCGAAGCCGACGAGGGCGGGATGTGCCACGGCGAGATGAGCGGGAGCGGGGTATACTTCAAAGTCCAGGCTGAGTACGACTACCACCCTTATACGCCCAGAGGATCGTCGGGCGAGGGGGATAGCTATCTTAAGAGCGCCCTCCGAGCGAAGAACCGGGCGGTGGGGGCGACCGTCTCCGGGAGCAGCTCCGACGTTGATTATCAGATCGTCGACGATCCCGCGCCTTCCGGAAAGAGTGGCCTTCCGGCGTACCAGATCCCCTCTCAAGCGAAGGGGCCGGTCCGCGTAGGATCCTGGTGACGGTCCAGATAATGGACCATGAGGGTCCCGGTGGGATGGAAGTGGAACTCGATAAAACTTGCAAGACGCAATGAAGCTTGTGGGCTGAAACCAGAATTGTCGCCGGCCTTCGCGGTGCGAGGGATCAGGGCGCTTAGATAATCGACTCGGGTGCCGGCTACCCATCAGATTTATAACGGATGTGCCAGAATATGGGATTTGGAACGGGGTTTAT
>DAINAQ010000015.1:0-14035 GCA_036733325.1 Methanothrix sp. | reverse complement strand
GGATGGCCGGAGATGAAGTAGGGGACGAGGTACTGCTCTTTTCCCTCCTCGCGGCTCAGGGCCCTGAACCTCGCCCGGAACTCCTCCAGGGCGGCCCGGGGGGGCTTATTCATCGCCGCCAGGACCCGATCGGAGACGTGCTCGGGCGCCACCTTCAGGTGGCCGGAGACGTGGTGGCGGGCGAGCTCTTCGAGGTACTCCTGCCCCGCGCCGGTCTGATCCTTCAGGATCAGGTCGTGCCTGATCCCGGAGCTGACGAAGACCCGCTTGACGCCGGGAATTTCCCGGAGTCGGCGGAGGAGCTCCACCTGGCGGCGGTGGTCCGCTTTGAGGGTCGGGCAGTCCGGGGAGCAGAGCCTGTCGGCGCAGGCGCCGCAGGCGGCGCCGCCCGCCCCTCCAGCGCCCCCTCCGGCGGCGGCCCGCCAGCGGCTGCAGGACATCCCGTACATGTTGGCCGTCGGGCCGCCCACGTCCTGGATGACGCCCTTGAATCCCGGCAGCTCGACCAACCGCTCCGCCTCCCTCACTATCGACTCGATGGACCTGCTCTGGATGATCCTCCCCTGGTGGTGGGTGAGGGCGCAAAACGAGCAGGAGCCGAAGCAGCCCCGGTGGGTAGTGATGGAGAAGCGGACCGGCTCCAGGGCCGGGATCTCCTCCCGGTAGGACGGATGGGCCGCCCTGGTGAAGGGGAGCTCGTAGATCCGATCCAGCTCCTCGGTTGAGAGGGGGAGAGCGGGCGGATTCTGTACCACCACGGTCTTGGGGTGGGGCTGGACCACAGCCCTCCCCCGGAAGGGGTCCTGCTCGCCGTGGTGGAGGCGGAAGGCCTCGGCGTACCTCCTCTCGTCCCGCGCCACCTCGGCGAAGGACGGGATCTCGACCAGCCCCTCCCGATCGGCCGCCCTCCATTCGCGGACCTCCATCTTGACGGCGGTCCCGGGGACGTCACGGATCTCGCCGATGGCCTCGCCCCCCTCCAGTCGGCGGGCGACCTCCAGGATCGGCCTCTCCCCCATCCCGTAGACGATCATGTCCGCGGGCGCGTCCGCCAGGATCGACCCGCGGACGGAGTCGGACCAGAAGTCGTAATGGGCGAACCTCCGCAAGCTCGCCTCGATACCCCCCAGGATCACCGGCGTGTCGGGGAAGAGGGCGTGGACCCGGTTGGCGTAGACCACCGCCGCCCGGTCGGGGCGGAGGAGCCGACCCCCCGGCGAGTAGACGTCCCGCCTCCGCCGCTTCATGTTCGGCGAGTAGTTGTTGACCATGGAGTCGACGTTCCCCGAGGCCACCCCGAAGAAGAGCCGGGGCTCACCGAGGGCGGTGATGTCGTCGTCCCCCCTCCAGTCGGGCTGGGGGATGACCCCGACGGAGAAGCCCGCATCCTGGAGGACCCGGCCGATGAGCCCGACCCCGAAGGAGGGGTGGTCAATGTACCCGTCCCCGGAGACGAGGACGACGTCGAAGCGGTCGATGCCCTCCCTCCTCGCCTCCTCCATGGAGATGGGAAGGGGGGGCGGCGAGCTGCTGGAGCCGGTCGCCCTCGCTCTCGCCCTCGCCCTCTTTTTTTTCTCTCCTTTCATCCGCTGCCTCTTCGTCACGCCTTTTTTCTTTTCGGACTCATACCAGCCTATCTTTGAGGAAGGGGAGGCGAAGGCCGGATTCCTCGTCGATGGCCCTTCGGGCAAAAAGCCCCACGAACTCGAAGACCACCGCCTCTACCACCAGGTAGGTCGTCGCTCGCTCCCTGAGGCAGCCGGTGAGGGCCCGGTCGGAATGCCCCGCCGAGGCGTGGATGTGGACCGAGGGGCTGCCACCATCCCCGGGGTAGACCGTCGCGACCCCGAAGACCTCCCAGGCCCCCTCGAGCTCCTCGACGAAGGGCGGCCCCGGCGGCACCGCGGGGACCTTCGGCCCGACGATCAGCCGCCCCTCCTTCAGGGCTCCGAGAAAATGAATCATCCCGGAGGAGACCCCCTTCTCCGCGACGAACCTCTCCAGGGACCCGATCAGGTCCTCGCCCTCCTCCAGCCTGACCACGAAGACCCTGCCGAGCCGCCCTTCCGAGTACTGCATGAGACGTCCTATGAGAGCGGATCGTAATAAAACCCTGACCCGGCCATGAAGGAAGATCGATCGACACCGTTATCTGCATAAAAGTTATTTCAAGCCCCGTGTGAACCGGATTCGTCCGGGAATGCAGAATATCCATGGGGGAGGATTTGGATGAACCGCATATCGTCAGCATTATTGATATCCATGATCAGCGCCGTCGCCCTCTCGGCCATCGGCGCGGGGACAGTGGTGATCAACGAGGTGGAGCTCAACCCGCCGGGAAACGCCACCAAATGGGTCGAGCTCTACAACGACGACGGCGAAGACGTCGACATCTCCGGCTGGGTCGTCTCCATCGTCAAGGAGCCCTGGACCGGGGCCATGCCCATCCCGCAGGGAACGGTCATCCCCTCAAACGGCTACTACCTCGCCGAGGGGGATGAGCAGTGGAGCCAGGACTACGAAGGCTCGGTGAAGCTGGTCAACGGCGAAGGGACGAAGGTCGACGAGACCCATCTCATAACCGACGACAGCGACAGCGACTTCACCTACGGCCGCTATCCCAACGGACATGACACCGGCCAGGTATCCGACTGGATGCTCATGAGGGCTTCTCCCAGGGCGGAGAACACCCTGCTCTGAAGGCTCGATCCCCGGAAGCCCGATGTGATCGGTGGAGCCGACTTGGTCGAACCTGGGCCGTCCGTCCCGATGGCGGTCCGGGATCGATCCCGCGATTTTTCCCGTAACCATCAGGTCAGGGAGCGAGAGCCGGGTCTTTGTCTCTCGATCGATACGGTTATTTATCTGGAGATCCTTCAGGCCGCCGTCCCGGCTGGCTCGGCCAGGCCGGAATCGATCTCGAATCGTGGTGGGGGATTCTGTGGTGCATCTCAGTTCTATGAGGCTGTTGGAGTCTTTATTGGGCGTATTGGCAATATCAGCGGCAGCCCTTGGTGCCGTCGTCCTCAACGAGGTGGAGCTCAACCCTCCCCAGGGCGGTAACGAGTGGGTGGAGCTTTATAATAACGGAGCAGAAGATGTGGAGATCGGCAGGTGGAGGGTTGAGATAGTCGACTCCGATCCCAGCTGGACGGGGTCGATCTCGATACCGAAGGATACATCTATCCCGCCCGGCGGATTTTACGTAGCCGAAGGTACTCCCAACTGGGTCCACGATACTGGAAGAGGGAGAGCGATCCTCAAGACGGAGGAGGGGATCGTCGTTGACGAGACCCATCTTCTGACCGACGGAAGCGAGAACTTCTTCACCAACTTCCGCTATCCGAACGGGGTAGACACCGACCAGAACTCCGACTGGATCTTCGGCAAGGGCACCAAAAACGCGAGCAACTCATAGCTTCTCCAGAGATAGATCCTGAGTCGAGAGGGACACCGGCCGTGAGGGTCCTCTGCCCCCCCATCTTCGCCGGCGGCCGTCGGAGAGCCCGGGCCGAAGAAATCGACGGGACTCCGGCTTCCCGCTCCCTGCTCCTCGATTGATTGACGGGACGACGGGGCATATCAATTCTCATTCAATCGACGGGACCACGGCATCCCACTCCTCGATCGACACGGTTATTTATTCGAAGCTCATCCTTATCCAGCAGTCCGGGAAGGCGAAATCCCGGCACTCGACCTGAAGTTCATGTGGGGGTTAGTTCATGAAGTTCATCTTGAATATGTTGCTTATGTCTCTTTCGGCTCTGGCCGCCGTCGCCGTCTCATCGGGTTCCGTGGTCATAAACGAAGTGGAGCTGAACCCAGCAGGAGACGAAAACGAGTGGGTGGAGCTTTTCAACTCCGGAGAAGAATCTATTGACATCGGGCGATGGAGCGTAACCATCGAGGAGACCCTCCCCTCTTCGGGGAAGTGGACGGGCGTGATCACCATACCGAGGAACACCTCCATCGAGGCGGGCGGCTATCATCTTCTCGAAGGAGAAGAACGGTGGATCCGCGGGAACAACGGAACGGTCTTCCTGAGAACCGAATCCTGGGAGCTGGTGGACAGAACTCCGCCCCGCAGCGATGAGGGGGACGACGACTTCTCTTGGTCCCGCTATCCCAACGGCGTCGATACCGACACCACCTCTGACTGGGCGTTCATCAGGTCCACCCCGGGCAGAGAGAATGTTCTCGGGGTCGGCATCTGACCAAAAGACCCGGAGGTATGCCCGAGGGTCCTCGCACCCGGAGATGTGAAAATTCGGACTGAATGAGGCGATACAGGCTCAGGATGAGCCAGGCGGCGGGGGATAAACCCGGAGATTTGATATAAAGCTGCATTTCAAGAGACGATATCGCAAAAAGCGCCCTCGCATTCATTTATATGAGAGGATGCCGTAAGTAGCTTCCAGGTGGATGTTCATGGTATCTCTGAAAGTGAATGCGGAAGCAAAGGCCAAAGTTCAGGGAAGCGAAGATGCCGATAGGTACCCCATCGTGGCTGAGGTGAAGGGGCCGGGAAAGGACGGAGGGCTCAAAGTCGCGGTGGGGATCGAGTCGCCGATAACGGCTAAGGTCTGCGGCGAAAAGGATAGCCCGGTGGCGGTCAACCTTCCCGAGCTTCAGGAGATCGCCAGGGCCGTGGCCAGAATGGCGGAGGGGATCAGGGTGGGGGTCGGAGGCGACCAGGATCGCCCCTTGAAGATATCCATAGGCAAAATCCCCCTGGACCTGACCGTCTCGGTCACCTCCCCCAAGGACGAGTCGGTGCTGACGGTCAGCATAAAGGGCTCGGTAGGGGAGTGAATATCGCTATCATTCAGAGGATTTTGGCCCCTGGGAACTTCTCCAGGCCGCGGGGCCGGGGGCCTGAGGTCCGGGACGGATGGGGTGCACCCTGATGATGGATTCTTTCAGCACCATCCCCGGCTCGCTGGTCACCTTCCTTCTGGCCATGTCGCCGATCTTCGAGCTTCGGGGGGCCATACCCCTGGCCATTGGAGTCTACGGCATATCTCCAATCGAGGCCTACGCCATCTCGGTGGCCGGAAACCTGGTTCCGGTGGTCCCTCTCCTCCTCTATCTCGAGCCCGTCTCCCGCTGGCTGATGCGATACCGCCTGGGAAGAGCGTTCTTCACCTGGCTCTTCACCCGGACCTACAGGAACCATGTAGAGAGGCACCGCAAATACGGCCTTCTCGCCCTGACCCTATTTGTCGCCGTCCCCCTGCCGGTGACGGGAGCCTGGACCGGTTCTGCCATCGCCTTCATCTTCGGCTTCAAGTTCAGGCAAGCCTTTCCCGCCATCGCCGCCGGAGTCTGCATCTCCGGGGTCATCGTCACCGCATCGGTCCTGGGAGCGATATCCTTCGCCCTGGGCTGATCGCCCCCCCAGGAGTATGGTCCGGGAGATCGAGGCAGAACGGGGAGCTAATTTGTATCGATTTTTTTGAGACCCTACCAAAGCAACCTCGAAAGGTTAATAATTGAAGAATTACAGAAAATGAAGGGATCGTCTCTCTGGAGGGCCCAGAGGCTTGGTGGCCGATCCATCACCGAGAGCGAGCTCTGGTCCGATGGTCTATAAACTATTCCTCTATCTTGGGGCCTGGGACCAATCCCGGAAAGAGTGATGTCGCGAGAGCCACAGAGTTTTCAGATGTTGCATGAAATATTGGAGACGAATGATGAGAAGCCTATCGGGGTTTGTGGATCGTATCTGGCCGGGCAGGATCTCCCGTCCCTTTCCCCCCTGGGTTATGCTGTTGGGGGCCCTGGCGACCTTGTTCCTCTTCTTCTTCTCGATCCGTCTTCTGGGCGCGGCCAACGACGCCCTGTCCGCCGAGATAACCCCCTATTTGAGGACCGTGATCGACGGTGAGCTCTCCGCCCTGGGCGTGGGCTGGCTTGGCGCCCTGGTCCTGATGAACGGCTCTGTGGTGGCCGCCCTTTCCATCTCTCTCCTCCATTCCGGTCTGGTCAACGATGCAGAGTTCTATATGATGATCTCGGGCACCCGGCTGGGAGGCTCAGGGATCGTCTTTCTCATCGGAGTCCTGGATCATCTTCACCGAAGGCACGCCGGTCTGGAGGATTCCACCAGCATGGGAGTGCTGACCTTCCTCATAACCCACAGCATCTACATACCGGCTACGGTGTTGGGCTTTTTGCTGTTGCCGTTTCTGGCCACCTATATGCTGGACCCGAGGATCATGGATCGCCTGACCGTTCAGACCTTCGAGTTGTTCACGCCCGTCACTGACTTCATCATCCAGCTCCTGGGCGGCTGGCTCTCCATCATCCTCTCGATTCTGATCCTCTTCCTCAGCCTCAAGCTCTTCGCCGAGGTCGTTTGCTGTCTGGATGGAAACGTGCTCAGGCGTAACCTCCTCGTCTTCCTGGAGCGAAAATGGATCGCCTTCTTCGCCGGAATGCTTATAACCATGGCCACCGCCAGTGTGGCCTTCTCCCTGGGCATATTCGTCCCCCTCTACAACCGCAAGGTCATCAAAAAGAAGGTAATGATCCCCTATATAATGGGGGCGAACATCGGCACCTTCTCGGATACGCTTCTCGCGGGGATAATTCTGGAGACCGTCGACGGAGTGCTGGTCATCTTCATCCTCACCGGCCTCGCCTCAATCGTCACCATCATAGCCCTCGCTGCAGGAGATACCTTCACGAAAGCAATAGAATTTTTGCAGAATCGCATCGTCGGCAGCTGGAATCTATTTCTCGCTTTCATGGCCGCCTTGATCCTGGCGCCTCTCCTGCTCATAATATTCTAAGAAAGGACGGGAAGTGTAGGAAATATCAGCCCTTAGAAGGAAAATCGGCCTTGGAGGAGGAGAATCGGCCCATTAGAAGCTGAATCGGCCCTCTGAAGGAGAATCGCCCCTTAGAAGGAGATAGTCGCTCAATATATTAATATCCTATTCCCTCCTAGAAATATTCTCAGAATAAGCTGCAGCGATAGTCTGAGCACCGGAGGTGACCATTCCCATGGACGGCTTAACCCCTGAGATAGAGCTGACCTTCCTGGTTTTAGGCGTGACCATCCTCCTCTTCGTCACCGAGATGGTGAGATTGGACGTAGCCAGCATGCTGGTCGTCCTCATCCTGGCCTGGACCGGCCTGGTCAGCCCCACCCAGGCGCTGTCGGGGCTTGGGAGCAACGCTGTGGTCTCCATAGCCGCGGTGATGATCCTGGGCAGAGGGATGGTGAGGGCCGGGGTCGTCACCAGGATAGGCAGGGAGGTCTTGAAGATCGCCGGGTCCGACGAGAGGAGGCTGATCGGGGTCATATCGTCGGTGGTGGGGGTGATCTCCACGATCATGCAGAACATCGGATCGGCGGCCCTATTCTTGCCCGCGGTCCTGAGGATATCCAAGAGCACCGGGACGCCAGCATCCCGGCTCCTCATGCCCATGGGGTTTGCGGCGATTCTGGGAGGGACCCTGACCATGGTGGGCTCAAGCCCTCTCATCATGCTCAACGATCTGATGAGGCAGGGGGGGGAAGAGCCCTTTGGCTTTTTCAGCGTAACGCCCATCGGCATCGTTCTTCTGGGATCGGGGATAGGGTACTTCCTGCTCCTGGGCCGTCGGCTTCTTCCAGAAAGAGAGCTCCGGGAGGCCGGCTTCAGGGTCCAGGAGGATCTGATCGAGATCTGGCAGCTCCCGTGCATCGTCAGCTACTACTCCGTATCCTGGGAAAGCGACCTCGTGGACAAGACTCGGGAGGACGCCCGGATGAGGCGAAACTACGGGGTCACCCTGCTGGCGATGGTGGAGAGGAATGAGGTGACTCACTCTCCCTGGAGGAGGACGAAGTTCGCCGCCGGCCAGGTGCTGGCGCTGCTGGGAGAGGCAGAGGACGTGGAGCGGTTCGCCGAAGATCACAGCCTCCTGCGCATAGCCGATAGTTCCAGGTTCGACCACCTTCTCAGCGAGGCGGAGGCGGGCTTCGCCGAGGTGATCGTCCGCCCCAGAGCTCCCATCGTCGGGAAGACCCCAAGGGAGATCAGTATACGCAAAAACTACGGGGTCGAGCCGATCATCCTCCTGAGCGGGACTCAGGAGGAGAGGAAGGACTTTGCGGATCGACCCCTCAATCCGGGCGACGTATTCATAATCCACGGCCTCTGGGATCGGATCAGGAAGATGGGGTCTGATCCGAGCTTCGTCCTCCTCACCCCGGTCGAGTCGGAGAGCCTGGATCCCTCCAAGGCTCTCCCGGCAGCCTTCTGCTTTCTGGGAGCGATCGCCCTCTCCATGATGGGGGTCCAGCTCTCCATCGCCCTCCTGAGCGGGGCTCTGGCCATGATCCTCCTGCAGGTCCTCTCCGTGGACGAGGCTTATGGGGCCATCGACTGGAGGACCATCGTCCTTCTGGCGGGGCTCATACCCCTGGGCATCGCCATGGAGGAGAGCGGAGCTGCCGAGCTCGTCGCCCTGGAGATGATAGGCCTTCTCCAGGGCGGGCCGACGATCCTCCTTCTGGTGGCAGTCGCTGCCCTGACCACCGTCCTATCGCTGTTCATATCCAACGTGGCGGCCACCGTCCTCCTGGTTCCGCTGGTGATGTTCCTGGCCAAGGATTTGGCCATCGACCCCAGAGCCCTGGCCCTGCTGGTGGGGATCTCGGCCTCCAACTCCTTCATCCTGCCCACTCATCAGGTGAACGCCCTCCTCATGGCTCCCGGCGGCTATACCAACGCAGACTACATGCGGGTCGGCGGGGTGATGACCTTGATCTTCATCTTCATAGCCGCGGGGATGATCGACCTCCTGTACCTGTGATGGAATCTGGCTTCCTGTGACAGGCCTCCCTATACCTTCCTTGTGGTAGGCTGCTTCTGATACTCCTTGTGACAGGCCGCTCGTGACCTCCTTGTGAAAGGCCCGCAGTTGACAGGCTCGCGGCTGCTCAGATCTCGCGGACTCCGACCTCCGACCCGGCGGAGACTCCGACGGCATCGGCGGCGCTTCCCATGTTTATGGCTATCTCCAGCCGCCCCGAGGAGCCGACGAGGCCGACCCATTCACCCTCAGGGACGTCGGCGTAGGTGGTTCCGAAGGCCGCCTCCACCTCCTCAGCCCCCACTGCTATCTCGATTAGATCGCCGGGCTCGAGATCCGCCCTCTCCACCAGATCACCGGGGATGTTGGTGATGAGGTTTCCCCAGCGGTCGACGTCTTCGACAACCCCGTGGAGGGTCTCATTTTCCAGACTGGCCGGAGCTGCATCCAATCTGACCGGATCGGAGATCTCGTCCCCCGCCTGGGAGGGGTCCATCCCGGCGGCCAGGAGGGCGGCCAGGGGGCCGTAGACGCCGATGCCCCTGAAGGTGGCGGAGAGATTGCCCTGCACGGTGAAGCTCTCATTGCAGATCTCGCGGACGCATGCGACCCCCAGCTCGCTCATGACGTTTGTAAAGAGACCGTTGTCGGGGCCCACGAAGAGCTTGCCGTCCTCGGTCAAAAGGACGATGGACCGCTCCTCCGTCGCCGCCCCAGGATCGACATCCGCCGCGAAGACCGCGCCCGGTGGATAGTACAGCGCCGCCTGGGCGAGGATGAAGGACCCCTCGGCGATGCCGAAGGCTGGCACTTCGTGGGTTATGGTTGATATTCTGGCCTCGGGATTGGCCGTGTAGATGGAACCCTCCAGCGCCCCCACGTGGAAGTCGGAGGTCCCGTAGTCGGTGAGGAGGACCACCAGGTTTTCAACCTCTTCAGCAGCAACAGCGCCACCCGCCCCCATGAACAGGGACGGGAACGACAACATCGTCGCGATCAGGATCATAAACCGTCTCTTCATGCTCTCTCTCCGGGAACTGTTACCAGTTCGTGTCAGCTTTATAAAGATGGCAAGAGATAAAATAATGATCTCAAGGTGCGGTCCGATATGGTGCGGTCCGATATGGTGCGGTCCGATATGGTGCGGTCGGGATATGGTCCGGTCCGATTTGGTCCGGTCTGATTTGGTCCGGTCTGATTTGGTCCGGTCTGATTTGGTCCGGTGCGGTACGGCCTGATCAGGAGAGATCGGAACTCCCGCTTCTTAAGCGATTTGGAGGGTTTGGATGCTGGAATATCTGGAGATGGATCTGTGGTCCCCCTACCTGGTGGGGGCGGGGATAGGGATTTTGGAAGTCCTGGCCTTCCTCTTATCCGACAAGCCCATCGGCTGCTCCACCGCCTACAGCAGGACCAGCGGAATGATGGAGAGGGCGGTTTTCGGACCGGGGGTCCGGGAGAAGGCCTACTATCGGAAGTTCGAGCCGGTGGTCGACTGGGAGGTGATGCTGGTGGCGGGGATCGTCCTCGGGTCCTTCCTCTCGGCGACCCTCTCCGGGACCTTCCGGCTCGAGGCGGTCCCGCCCCTCTGGGCGGCTCGGTTCGGCCTCGATCCGCTCACGAGGTTAGCCGCCGCCTTCGCCGGGGGCGTCCTTCTGGGCCTGGGAGCCCGCTGGGCCGGGGGCTGCACCAGCGGCCACGGGATCAGCGGGACCCTCCAGCTCGCCGCCAGCTCCTGGCTCGCGGTAGCCTGCTTCTTCGTCGGCGGGGTGGCCGCGGCGATGATCCTCTTCGGGGCCGGGGTCTGAGGCGGTGATGATCTGATGCTCGAAAGCTTCCGCAAAAACGACCGGCTCCAGCTGATCATCGGCCTTTTTATCGGGATCATCTTCGGCTTTCTCCTCCAGAAGGGCGGGGTCACGCGGTACGAGGTCATCGTCGGCCAGCTCCTCCTCGCCGACTTCACCGTCCTCAAGGTGATGGCCTCGGCGGTGATCACGGGGATGATCGGGGTCCACCTCCTCCGAAGCCTGCGGCTGGTGAAGCTCCACCCAAAGCCCGGCTCCGTGGGCTCCTCGGCCCTGGGCGGGCTCATCTTCGGCGTCGGCTTCGCCCTACTTGGCTACTGTCCCGGAACCATAGCCGGAGCCGTCGGCCAGGGGTCGGTCGATGCCCTTCTGGGCGGATTTTGTGGGGTCCTCCTGGGGGCGGGGATCTTCGCCGAACTTTATCCGCGGCTGGAAGAGAAGGTGCTGAGGAGGGGCGAGTTCGGGGATAAGACGATCCCCGAGATCCTGGGGGTGAGCTCTTGGCTGGTGGTGATCCCGGCGGCGCTGATCATGATCGGGCTGCTTTTGTGGATCGAGGAGTTGGGCCTCTGAACCTCTGAAGAATGAAGAACATCTATCTTGGGCTGCTCGCACAAAAAAGTGGATGCTGAGGCTCAGCCCTGCCACCCCAGCTTTTCAAGAGATCAGCAGCCTTGGATCGGACAGTCGAGTCCTCGTCATCGGGAGCCTCGTTCAGGGGATCGATTGCCCATCATATCGCCTATATCACCCAGCACCTGTGCAGCCCTCCATCGGACGCCGCCATATGAGTCATTTAAATCCGGCATTAGCAGCTCGATAGATCGCTTATCTCATATCTGGCCGAGGGCCATCGCTGCAGACCCTCTGACATAACTATTCGAGTCGTTCAGTGCCCGAATTAAGGGATATAGGGCTGGCTCGCCTATATCGACGAGGGCTGACTCAGCTGCGTCTCGGACCGTCCAGTCTGAGTCATTCAATGTACGTATTAGAGGATCGACGGCTCGTGGATCACCGATATCCCCGAGCGCATCTGCAGCACCCCATCGGACCACCCTATCCGCATCCTTCAATGCCAGGATCAGTGGATCGACGGCTCGTGGGTCTTTTATTATGCCGAGTGCTCTGGCAGCTACCGCTCGGACCCCTGAGTCCTCATCGTTGAGCGCCTCGATGAGGGGATCTACCGCCCTGGGATCACCTATCTCTCCGAGAGCCTCTGCAGCCCGCTTCCGCACATCGCTATCTGCATCCTTCAATGCCAGGATCAAGGGGGCGACAGCTGGCTCGCCTATAGAGCCGAGAGCATCTGCTGCTGAATAACTGACGTCGGAGTCATTTAATGCCTGAATCAAGGGGGCGACAGCTGGCTCGCCTATAAGGCCGAGTGCCCGAGAAGCCCCCCTTTGGACATTGTTATCTGAGTCGTTAAATTCCAGAATGATGGAATTGCCAGCATAGCCGAGAGGAAGGGCAACAAGCCAGTATCCGTCAGCTCTGTCGTTCAATGCCAGGATCAAAGGTTCAACGGCTCTTGGATCGCCTATTTCTCCAAGCGCTCCAACAGCACACATTCGAACTAAGATATCTGAATCGTTCAGTGCCAAGATAAGATGATCGACGGCTCGCGGATCGCCTATTGAGCCGAGCCCCCAAGCAGACACACCTCGAACAACTCCATCCATGTCACCGTATACCAGACTTAACCACGTCCCCCCGAGTTCAACCCTATAAGCCATACCTAGAACAACTCCGTCAGAGTCGTTCAATGCCTGTATTAGAGGATCGACTGCTTGCGGGTCGCCTATTTCGCCGAGCGCCCATGCAGCCCAACTTCGAACATTGGCATCCGAGTCGTTCAATGTCAGGATCAGAGGAGCGACGGCTCGTGGATCACTTATATTGCCGAGCCCCCAAGCGGCCGCACCTCGAACAACTGCATCAGGGTCGTTCAATGCTTGGATCAGGGGAATGACAGCGGCAGCATCGCCTATTGAGCCGAGACCCCGAGCGGCCACACCTCGAACAACTCCGTCAGAGTCGTTCAATGCCTGTATTAGGGGATCTACAGCTTGTGGTTCGCCTATTTCGCCGAGCGCCCATGCAGCCCAACTTCGAACACTACTATTCGAGTCGTTCAATGTCTGGATCAAGGGAGAGATAGCCGGCTCTCCTATCTCGCATAGCACTTTTGCGGCCACATTTTGTACACTATTATCTGAGTCGTTCAGCATCTGGATCAAGGGTGCAACAGCGCTAGCATCCCCAATTTTTCCGAGCGCCGATTGGAACCAGATCGGCGAATCGTTCAATGCCAAGATCAAGGAGCCAACGGCACGAGGATCTCCAATTTCGCCAAGCGACCATTCGGCACCGCTTCGGACCAAGCTATTTGAGTCGTTCAACGCATGGATCAGGGGAGAAACGGCACATGGATCGCCTATTTTGCCGAGGGCAATTGCAGCCGACCTTCGGACATCGCTGTTCGAGTCGTTCAAAGCCAAGATAAGAGAAGCGACGGCGCGCCGATCCCCGATATTGCCGAGGGCCTGTGCAGCATAGACTCTGACAGATATGTTAGAGTCATTTAGCGCAAGGATCAAAGGAGCGACGGCACCAGGATCACTTATATTGCCGAGAGCCTCTTTAGCCTCCAAGCGTACATGGCTATCTGAATCGTTAAATAACAGAATCAAGGGGGCGATGGCACGAGCATCGCCTATACTTCCGAGCGCTATTGCCGCCTGCTCTCGGACATCGCTATCAGAATTGTTCAATGCCTGGATCAGAGGACCGACGGAGCGCAGGTCGCCGATTTTGCCGAGAGAAGATGCAGCCCGCCATCGGACATCGCTATCCGAGTCGTTCAATGCCAGGATCAAGGGGGCGACAGCGGGATTTCCGCTCTCTCCGAGACTCTCTGCAGCCTCAACCCCCAAGTATTCATCATCTAGATCTGATATCTGATCGTCCACCTCGTCGGCGACAGCCGCCGACGCCAGCGCCAATAGCAGCATCGAAGACAGAATCAACTTCAGCCTCATCAGGATCACTCTTCTTGAAAAAGCAGATTTCTAATATTAAATATGTTTCGGTTGTTCGACATCGCTAGAAATCCGTGCCTTAATAGAGACAGATTCCCGCTTTGGTTAGCCTCTTGAAAAAGGCAAGCGAATCAGAAATATCAACCTTTCAAAATAAGCCTGGAAAAAAATAAGAGTTTCAGTGCAGCAGAACTCCTGCTGCACTGTAGGCGAAGTCGATGAACCTCTGTGGGTCGACGCCGATCCAGATTACGACCACCAGGGCCGCGACCATGGCCAGGACGTACCCCTTCGGCTCTCTTATCTTCGCGCCCGCCGGCTCTCTGACGTACATGTACATGATCACCCTAAGGTAATAGTACAGCGAGAGAG
>DAINAQ010000014.1:0-14262 GCA_036733325.1 Methanothrix sp. | reverse complement strand
GATATGAATAGCAAGTTACAAGTATAAAAATCAACCTATTGGGAGGTCACTACCGGTTTTTCAAGATCGAAGATAAAAATTGGTGGGAGAACTACGATTCTATTGGTGGTGGTTCTCCATAGGCCACATTTCGGTATTCAGGAAGACATGTAATCGGTCAAGATGGTTTGGCCTACGCCTCGTTTTGCGATAGAGAGTCCAGGTTCTCCCGCGCTCTCATGGTGTAGTGGTGGCCGGGACCCAGGAACTGCTGGAAGATCCGATACACCCGCTGATAGCTCTCCCTCGCCCCCTCCAGGTCGCCCAGTTCCTGGAGGGCCTCGCCCAGGTTGTTCTCCCGGATGGCGGTCTTGAAGTGGTTGGGGCCGTAGGCCTCCCTGTCGATGGCCAGGGCCCGCTCGAATGCATTGACCGCCCCCTCCAGGTCGCCCAGGGACCTCAAGACCGTCCCCAGGTTGTTCGCCCTGATGGCGATCTTGAACCGGTCCGGCGCCGGCTGGGACTCCTCGATGGCGATGGCCCTCTCGAAGATCCCCTTCGCCCCTCCAAGGTCGCCGAGGACCCGCAGGACCGAGCCGAGGTTGTTGAGGTCGGTGGCGACCTCCGGATGGGTGGGGCCATAGAACCTCTCGTCGATGACCAGGAGCCTCTCCAGAATCGTCTTCGCCCCGGCATAGTCGCCCCTCCGGTGGAGGTAGAGCCCCACCTGGTTCAGGAGGAGGGAGGCGGCCTCCGAGCCGATCCCCAGCCCCTCCACCTTCTTCGAGGCGGCGAGGGCTGAGGGGAGGAGGCGGGCGCATTCGGGCCAGGTGGACAGGTCCTCCAGGTAAGAGCTGAAGGCGCCGGCTACAGCCCTCACCGTCTCCTCGGCCCAGGTCTTCCTCTCCTCATCTCCGAGGCGGCCGTAGACCAGAGCCTGGACCAGGGGGTGGACCGATAGGAGATCCTCGCTCCGCCTCACCAGGCCCCGCCGTTCCAGAGCCGCGATCCCCAGCTCCACCGAGTCGGGGAGGAGGGCGGCGGTCTTTTCGAGAAGGTCGATGGCAAGGTCTTCGGGGGCGAGGAATGCGGCAAGGTTCAGAATGTCGACTCCTTCCTGAGAGACGGCCCTCACCTGCTCTATCGAGATATCAAAGACGGCGGCCAGAGCCTCGGGGAATCCCGGGGGGGTCCGGCCCGAGACCTTGCCGACCAGCTTTTTGTAGGCTTCGAGGTACCGGGAGAGGGAGAGCCCGGTCCAGCTGATGTAGCCACCCGCCAGCTCCAGGGCGAGGGGGTCTCCTCCCAGGGCCCCGGCGAGCCTCGACGAAGCTTCGGCGTCGTCCGAGCCGGTCCGGCGGAGGAGAAATTCGGCCGCCTCCGAGGGCGCGAGGGGTCCGACCTCAACTTTTGCGAAAACCCCTGGCCAGTCGGGGCGATCGGAGGTGATGATCACGTCACCCCTCCCCCCCACCGGGATGCGACCCTCCAGGGCTTGGGGCGAGGGGGCGGCGTCGAAGACCAGGAGCCACCGTCCATTCTCCTCTAGCCAATTGCGGACGGATCCGGCGAGGTCCCCGAGGTCCGAGTCCTCCTGGTGGGCGATTCCCAGAAGGTCGGCAAGGCCGGCGTAATCGGAGGCCAGGACGATGGGATCGGCGGCCCTGACCCAGAGCCTGAAGTCGTACCTGTCGATGTGGATCCGGCCGTGCTCTTCGGCGATGGCGCTCTTTCCCATCCCCTCGGGGCCGGTGAGGACGACGGGGCCGCCCTCGCCCAGGGCGTCTTCCAGATCCCTCAAAATCGAGCTTCGAGCGGTGAAGAAGGGATTTCTGCGATGCGAGAGGAAGAAGTCTATCATCACCATCTATTATCGATCCGCATCTATTAAACTTAATCCTCCGAAAAATTCAATTTTGATCCGGCTCATTGGTCCGAGATGGCACCATATCCACGGATTCACCTCCGAAAACCCTTTACACTTGGAGGTCAAAGCCCGTATCATCTCCGATTGTTGGCGAGGCAGATTCATGGCTGAAAAGACGATCCTGGTCTTTGGTGGGTACGGCGGCGCCGGGTCCGCCATATCGAGGTCGATCTTGAAGAACACCCGGGCCAGGCTGATAGTGGCCGGAAGGCGGGAGGATAAGGCCAGAGGCCTGGCGGAGGCTCTGAACCGCGAGTTCTCCTGCGACCGGGCCGCCGCGGCCGTCGCCGACGCCACCGATCCGTCAACTCTGAGGGAGGCCTTCGGTAGGGCTGACCTGGTCATCGATGCGGCCACGACCGTCCCCTTCATAGAGACGACGGCGAGGGCCGCGATCGTCGCGGGAGCCGACTGGATCGACATCCACTACCCCCAGGATGCGTTTCCGATCCTCCATGCCCTCGCCCCGGAGATGGAGAAGGCCGGCCTCACCTTCGTGACCCAGGCGGGATTTCTCCCCGGCCTCCCTTCGGCCTTCGTCCGGAGGGCAGCATCCCAGTTCACAAAATACAGAAAGGTGGCCGTATCCGCCGCCATGAGGTCCGACTTCGACCCCGGAGGCGCCGCCCTGGAGTTCGTGGACACCCTGGGCGACTTCTCCGCGGAGGTCTATCGAGGGGGCGAGTGGAGAGGGGCGGGGCTCCGGGACGTCCGGAAGGTGGACTTCGGCCCGCCCCTGGGAGAGAAGTCCTGCTACCCTCTGACCCTGGCCGAGATGGGAGATCTGCCGGAGATGCTGGGGATCGAGGAGCTGGGGGCCTACGTCGCCGGGCTGAACTGGTTTGTCGACTACCTGGTGACGCCGCTGGCCTTCGTCCTGGGCAAGGTCAAGAAGGGGCTGGGGAGGCGCGAGCTGGCAAGGCTCCTGGTCTGGGGGTCGAAGCGGTTCACCCCGCCCGGGGAGGCGGTCGCCGTGGTCCTGGAGGCCAAAGGGGTGCGGGACGGCTCAGAAGTTTTTGTCAAATTGAGGGCGAGCCACTCCGACGTCTACGAGTTCACCGCCATATCCGTGGTCGCCTATTTGAGCCAGTATCTGGACGGGACCGCCAAGAAGCCCGGCCTATCGATGATGGGCCACCTGGTGGAGCCGGAGAGGTTCTTCGAGGATCTGGAGAGGATGGGGGCGGAGGTGGAGATGACGGTCCGGCCGGGCGAGATCTGAGGCTTGCATTTTGAGAAAGATGGCCGGAGCTGGCGATGAGCTGGCGAGATCGAGATGAAGCTGATGAACGGGCCGGGTGAAGCTTGATTTCGAGGTTCAGATGGGAGGAGGAGATGAAGGACGTTAAAGACCGGACTGCAGGAGGCGAGGGGCCTGGTGACGACGAGTTCATGAGGGCAGCCATGGAGGAGGCGAGGGCGGGGCTCGCCGAGGGCGGCGTTCCCATCGGGGCGGTACTGGTGGAGGATGGAAAGATCATCGGGAGAGGCAGAAACCGGCGGGTCCAGGACGGAGATCAGCTGATCCACGCCGAGATCGACTGCCTCAGAAATGCAAGGCGTACGGGCGGCTACATCGGCACCACCCTCTACTCGACGATGATGCCCTGCTACCTCTGCGCCGGAGCCGCGGTCCAGTTCGGGATAAGAAGGGTCGTGGCCGGAGAAGCGGAGAGCGCCCCCGAGGCGAGAACGTTCATGGAGTCCTTCGGGATCGAGGTCGTCGATCTGAACCAGTCGGAGGCGAAGGAGCTCCTGGCCGAGTTCATCCGGAGGCGCCCCGGCCTCTGGGAGGAGTTCCTGGCCGAGTGCAACCCAGATATCTTTTGACGGCCTTCGGAGACGTGAGAATAGATGTTCGTAAAAGACCTCAGAGGCTGCTCACGATTCATCGCCCTCGACGGGACCGAGATCTGCGAGCTCCTCCATCCCGACCGCGAAGATGAGGAGCTCTTCATGGGCTACAGCCTCGCCCACGCCCGGCTCGGGCCAGGAGAGGCCTCCAGGCCCCACCGGCTTAAGACCTCCTCGGAGGTCTACTTCATCCTGGAAGGTCGGGGCAGGATGAAGATCGACGGCGAATCGCGCCATGTGGGGCCAGGGCAGGCGATTTATATCGGACCGGGATCAATCCAATTCATAGAGAACACGGGCGACGGACCCCTGGTCTTCCTCTGCCTGGTGTACCCGCCATGGCGGGAGGAGGACGAGGAGCTGGTCTGACCGCAAGATGAGCCCCGGCAGCCGTCGGAAGGCCAGAAGATCTTCTTCATCGAAGACCTTCCGCGATCCATCAAACCGACTTGTCCATCTCCATGATCGCGAAGACGTTCCCCTCAGGGTCCCTGCAGCGGACGAAGCGGCCGATCCCCGGCACGGTCATAATCTCGGTGAGGACCTCGCCCCCTCTCTCGGCGACTTTGGACATCGACTCCTCCAGGTCTGGGACCTCTACGGTGTTCGTCGTCCCCTCCCCCGGGCTCTCCCGGATCTTGAGGGCTCCGTCGATCCCGGGCCCATCGCCGGTGGAAGCGAGCCAGTAATCGAAGGGCTCCCAGCGCTCCAGCTTCCAGCCGAATACCTCGGAGTAGAACTTCACGGATCAGTCGCTTATTTTTTATTTCCCAATGCAGCACATTGCCCTTTTATTAATTTTAGTGCTGCAAGATCGCGAATACAATTACTTAGATTTAAACGCCGTATCTCGTTATAATCTGTACCCTCCAATATGCGATTACTTACATATTTTTCATTCCCATTTCTTAGATTTCCCCAATTATTTAGTAATGGGTGAATTTTCTCCCATTCATAAAACGATGAATTATCAAATATATTATTAACAGCTTTTCTTACGGTCTCGAATCTTGCTGCCTCTGATATTAAAAATATTATAGTTATCATCTCTATATCTCCCCCCATATTACGCTTATGACCAGTAGGCATAAAAACACCCTGATTATCAGGCCAATCATCAAGACATTTTAAATATGTAGATATGCTAGAAAACTTTAATGATAAATTTAACCTACAGCTTGGGTACCTGTAATCCTTATAACCACTATTCCCTCTTGCACGATCATTTATATTTATTGTACGCCCATTTTTTATATAATATTTTATATATAAATCAGCACAGTTTACGCCAAAGAAAGGTGTATTTTTATATTGGTTATTTTCCATATAGCGTATCCTGCACTCAATAGTGTCATATCCATTATTACTATTACTTAATAGATCATCCCAAAAGTTACCTCTATTTTGCCTCTCACCGTTGACTATCAATTCCTGATTCTCAAGGGTCACCATTTATATATCCTCGTGTGAATAGCAGTAACTTACATCAGACTACACGGGAGTTTCGAACTAAAATAAAAAGTTATAATAACATAATTTAGCTGAAATCGAGTCGATCTTAACCAACCTTCACTTAAGTTGTCTCCCCATCTTTAATTTTCTCCCGTATTTCTTTTGACTGGACTTCTATGAGTGTTTCCATATACCTGGTTAAGATGGCTGGAGGTGGAACCGGTGTCAATCGGACCCGGAGCAGGCTGGAGCCTTCGACCTTGTAGTCGTACTTGCTGGAGTAGGAGGCGTTAACAGATGCTGAAAACGGGCCCCACTCTGCTTTTGCACCAGCTTCGACTTTAAAATCGTCGCTTTTGGCCATGGTTATGGCCATTTTTACCTCGATTATAGACTCCTCAAACTGATAGAATCCAGGAAAGAAGCCAAGTGCGATCATTGACATTGGCATAGGGGTCTTAGGGTCGCTGATGCTTGGCATTGGGATCGTGGTCTCTGCCATGAACTTCGCAACTTCAGCGCTATGCTTGTCAAGCTCCGTCTGAGCATCCGCAACTGCAAAGGCCAATTTCTTGACCATCTCCGGGAATGGGACGTTCAGCAATTCTTGTCCAACATCTGGCATATTATCACTCATCTCCCTTCTTTATTTATCTTTGTCATCTACCAATTTGATGACTGGAATCGGTCGCAATGAGAATCTGATGGTGCTGACGGATTCGGGTTTGATCGCATCTTGAGGCAGTTGAGACAGATGCAGATCATCATCTACCATTTGGATGCCTCCCTTTATCTCCGCGTCCAGATCGCTTATGCCGAAGGCGTGCTCGCCCACCTCTTTCGCGCTCTCATTCAGCTGGGCCACGGATTTTTGTAGCTGTTTGGCTATATTTGAGAACTTCATCGAGGAGACTTCTTTTGCTCCAGAAATCTCAGTATCCATCCCCCTGAGGCCGTAGGAGGATGAAGGAAGTTTTTGGTTCAACGACTCGATGGCTTCACCGAGCGACTCTATATTCCGAGCTAGTCTATCTAAGCTCGATTGAAGGTCATCGATTTTGCCCTCAACCCTTTTTATATCGTCATCAATAGTCACTGGAGTTCTCCCTCCTCGGAGAGCTCTGCACCAACTGGGGGAGGTATTGGCACCAGCCTCAATTTTATATTGCTGCTTCCGTCTCCGGCGAATTTGAACTGGCTCTGATACCTGGCGTTGAAGGGGCTTACAAAAAATTTTGTTTCATTATCGGAGGTCTCTTCGAAGTGCACCGCGACCTTTATCTCCATGGTTACTTCCGGTATCTGATACCAGGTAACCTGGTAGCCGATCTCGGCCAATTCTGGGTATTTCTCCCTGAGAGTCTTTTGAGTCTCCAGGGCGGCAGCGTCAAGCGCTCTCTGGGAATCGGCGATGGCTGAGCACATCTCTCTGATCATGTAGGCCGGGCTGCTCAGAAGGACCCCCGGGATAGTGGACTTGGGATCTTCAGGCTTGGGATCTTCAGGTTTGGGATCATCAGGTTTGGGATCATCAGGAACCTCTTTAAGAGACCAGTAGAAATTATCTATTATTCTCTCCTGATCTTCCTCTAATGGAGCAAGTACTACGGGAGGGAGGGAATCTTTACAATATTTTGGTAATCCTAAATAATAATCGTGAGTGTTAAGTCTACATCTCAATCTGAAATTATATTCTTCTCCTACCTGACAGGTTTCTATTATCCATGGGCGTGTTTCATCTGGACCCAATCCCTTCGCGAAGTCGGCTGAATATAATCGATGAAAATCGAAACGTCCTTCATTACAATCAACTGTAACTCCACTATATTCTCTTAATATTAATATCCGATCAGTCTCCTTATGAATAATCCAATAACCATCATGGCTTATCGGATGACTTCTAAAAATCCATATTTGATTTGATTTATAATTTAAATCTCCGAGATGCGGCTCTGAATGTCCAGAGTCCCAGTCATCGACTTCTAGGGCTTGACCATTTTCATTAACAATACAATACCTTTTAGCTATATCAATTACTCTTGGCATCTCTCCCTCCAATATTAATTTGCCAGGTAATGAGCATAATATATAAACGTTACCTCCTTCGCGTACTGAATAGGTTGGATGGATCAGTTATGGAGTAGATCTGATTCAAACCGCCGCGATTATCAAGGAAATTTTCTCGCGTGATAACGTTTATCAGGCCAAAACAATTTAGAATATTCCATCATGAACTCCTCTAATGCTGCTAAAAAAACCGCCTTTCTTCTCCTAGATTTTCACAAAGACATTTCGTGCTACTTGCAGCGAAGGTTTCGTTGAGAAGGCGGCCTGGAGTTTGCAGCCATTTAGAATGGGATTTCATTCCAGCTCTTCATCAAGAATATAGTAAAATTTTTCTCTGGCCCGCCTTTCGGTCCAGGGGCGATGCCCACATTTTTCGAGGAGGATGAACCTGAAGTTCTTCAAAAGGGCTGAGAGGGGGCCACGGACCCCCTCCGCGGGATGGGGATCATAGTCTCCGTGGATCGCGACCACCGGGCATTCGATCTTCTCTCCCAGCTCCAGGAGCTCTCCGCTCCTCCTCAGTTCTGCCGCCTCTTTCCAGACGGCCTGAAATACTTCATATCGAACGTCAACGACCTCCGATTCGGCAGATGAAGGAAGAGGGTCGTATGCATCGACCTTGGCGAAGAGCGCCCCCATCTGCCCCAGAGCTGCTCTCTTTTCTTCCGCACCGACGTCATCAGAGCTCTCCAGGATTCGGGCGATGGACTCGACCTTTGCCCTCTCCGCCTCGGTCAGGCGGCCGGATCTCGTCTCGGCGATCTCCGCGGCGCGCCTCTCCTCGAGGGGGCCGCTCCCGACGAGGATCAGCTTTCGGACGAGGTCGGGATGCTCGGCAGCCATGATGAAGCCGAGCCATCCGCCCCAGGAGAAGCCGATGAGGGCCATCGGCGGGTCCCCCGCCGCCTCCAGATCCCTTCGGAGCTCCTCCACCTGCCCCCGGACCGAGGCCGCCCTCTGGAGCGGCTCCAGGACGCTCCGGCGGGAGGAGAGGGCCCGCGCCACCGGCGCCATCTCTCCCCGGGCCCCCGGACCGCCGTGGAGGAGGGCGACGGTGTAGGGCGGGCTTCCACGCCGTCTCAGGTCGATGATCTCGCTCTCCGACATAGACCACGCCCCCCGTTCACCTTCCTTCCTCTATTTCAGCAAGCCGCCTTCTAATGCTCTTAGCCGCCAATAACCCGGTGGAGAAGGCGGCCTGGAGGTTGTAGCCGCCGGAATCGCCGTCCACGTCCAGGACCTCGCCGACGAAGTAGAGCCCCGAGACCAGCTTCGACTCCATCGTCTTCGAGCCCACCTCCGAAAGGGCGACGCCGCCCCTGGTTACCATCGCCGAATCGAAGCCTCCGACCTCATCGACGATCAGAGGAAAGCCGGAGAGACCTTCGGCAAGATCGATCCTCATCCGCCTCGTCATGGAGGCGCATTTGAGGTCCTGTGGGATCTCCAGGAGTTCGAGGACCTTCGATGCGAGCCTGGCGGGGATCTCAAGCTCCGCCAGGACCGACCTCAGGTTTCGGCCGCCCTCCTCCTGCGATTTGGCAAGAAGCCACCCTTCAATCTCTTCCTTCCTCCTGGCCCCTGCAAAAGATACCCTCAGGAGGTCCCCGGCCCGGATATCCCTGGAGAGGTCGAGGATCCCGGGGCCGGAGAGCCCATCGTGGGTGAAGAGGACGTCTCCATGATGCTCTTTCACCTTTTTGCCCCTGAAGATCGAGATCCTGGCGCCGGGGAGGGAGATCCCGGCGAGGTCGGAGAAGGGATAATCCCTGATCAGGATGGGGGCGAGGGCGGGGCCGACCTCGGCGATGGAGTGGCCGAGGGCCTCGGCGAAGGAGTAGCCGTCGCCGGCCGAGCCGGTGGCGGGGTACGACCGGCCGCCGGTGGCGATGACCAGGGTGCGTGACCGATAGGTCTCAATCCCACAGGCGACCAGAAACTCCTCCCCCGATTTCTCAATCGACGTCGCGGCCTTACCGCAGGCGATCTCGACGTTCCGGGCCTCGCACTCTGAGAGGAGGACGCCGAGGACGTCCCGAGCCTTCTGGGTCACGGGGAAGACCTTCCCCCCCTCCAGGGTGGTCATGGAGAGGCCCCTATTCTCGAAGAAGGCGATGAGGTCGCGGTTGGTGAATCCCAGGATGGCCGGGCGGAGGAAGCGGCCGTGGTCGCCGTAATGGTCGAGGAAGTCTCTCGCCTCGCCGTCGTGGGTCAGGTTGCATCTTCCAGACCCCGAGATGAGGAGCTTTCGGCCGGGGGTTCTCTTCTTCTCCAGGACGAGGACCTTCCGGCCCCCGCCGGAGGCGCTGGCGGCGCAGAAGAGGCCGGCAGGCCCAGCTCCGACGACGATGAGATCGAATTCTCTCGGATTTCCATGAGGGGACATTTGATTTGCTTTTGTCTTATTGGTATAAATTAGCATCAAGATCCATTCAATTCGGATCTGCAGGATCAGAACGCCTCCCAGCCGATGGACAACCCTTTATCCCTGATCCATCATCAGAAATGTCTTTCAAACCGGATCAGAGAGGGAAATAGGATTTGTGCGAGACGAAGACGACCCGGATCATCGACTGCGACGGAGAAGAGGCCCCGTCCCTGAAGTCGTTCCTGGCGCTGGAAGAGGGGATCAGACGGAGGTCCGACCGGATCGGAGCGCTCCTCCTGATCGAGGTCGTCCGGGCCGGCCCCGACGGGATGGAGTGCGACCGATTCGACCGCGAGGACCCCCTGCCCTTCAGGATCGACCCGCCTTGCGGATCATCGCCGGCCGCCACCTGGCACCTCACCCTCACCTATGGCGGGCCCCTCGGCGACGCCCTGGGGGCCAGGGCCCGCTGGCTGGAGACTGGCGAGGTCGCGGCCGAATGCGTCATCGACACCCTGGGCCTCGCCGAGGCCCTCGCCTCCGGGAGGCTTACGGCCTTCTTCAGAGAGACCGCCGACTGGCTCGCGTCAGAGGTCCGGCCTCGTGGGCTCGCCACCGCGGACCGGATCGGGGAGGCGGCCTCGCTCTCGAGGGATCTGTCCGTTGATCTTCAAAGATGGCAGGGGCTGGCGAGAGGTCGGAAGATGGATGAAGAGACGGGAGGGGACGGCGATCTGCGGAGCTGAGCTTCCCGACTCTCTGGAGGATCTGCTCAACGAGGGTGAGGTTGAGGAAGGGCTGAAGGAATCTAAGGAGAGGAAGAAGAAGGCGAAGAAGAAGGCTGAGAAGCAGAAGTAGGTGGAGGTGGAAGAGAAGCCGAAGAAGCGATATGTGCTGAATAAGAAGGAGAAGATGAAAAGATGGTCGAGGAGGAAGGACCCCGGAAGCGAGGTCCTCGGTCGACTCGCGCCAAATGGCGAGTCGTCGTAATTGAAAATCGTAAATCTAAAGAAAGCTCGGTCTTTCCCGGTCATTTCCAGGATGACGCAGAGCGGTCTTTTGCTCCCTTCCCCCAGACGGCCGCGGTCATGATGATCAGTATCATGCCCGAAAGCTCGATCAGGGGCTCCACGGCCAACTTGTTCGCATCGCTGTACACGGCGGCAAAAAGCAGCAGGACGCTGCCCGCGATGAGGGGATACCGAAGCTGACGAGCATTGATATATCGGCTGATAAAGATCACCGGCCTTCGCTCTCGCCTCTCTTATGACGCCCTCCGAACCTCCGAGGGGCGTCTTTGGGAAAGGGGAAGCGAGGGGTGGATGACATTCTGCGCCTATAAAAGTTGTGGTCCACGCCCCGACTCTCAGATCGCCAGCATCCTCTCGATGGCGCCCCGGGCCCGGTCAGCGATCTTTTCGGGGACCACCACCCTCGGCTCCAGGGTCTCCAGGGCTGCTCGGACCTTCTCCAGGGTCGTCTTCTTCATGTCCACGCAGACCGCCCTCTCGCTCAAGGGGTAGAACTCCTTATCCGGGTTCTCCTGCTTCAGCCGATAGTTCATCCCCACCTCGGTCCCGATGATGAACTCGCGGGCGCCGCTCTCTTTCGCGTGCCTTGCTATCCCCGAGGTGCTGTAGACATAGTCGGCGAGATCGATCACCTCGGGCCGGCACTCGGGATGGACCAGCAGCTCGGCTCCGGGATGGAGGGCGCGAGCTTGCCGGACGTCTTCGGTCGTGTAGCGGTCGTGGACGTAGCAGTAGCCGTCCCAGGTTATGATCTTCTTATCGGTAAATCGGGCCACGTACCGTCCCAGGTTCCTGTCGGGGACGAAGAGGACATTATCCTCTTCCAGGGAGGCGACCACCTCGATCCCGTTGGCGGAGGTGCAGCAGATGTCGCTTTCTGCCTTGACCTCCGCCGACGAGTTGACGTAGCAGACGACGGCGGCCCCTGGATTTTCAGCCTTGAACTCCCGGAGCTGCTGGGCGGTGATCATATGGGCCATGGGGCAGCCCGCCCCGGCCTCGGGCATGACCACCCTCTTCTGGGGCGAGAGGATCGCAGCGGTCTCGGCCATGAAGTCGACGCCGCAGAATACTATCACCTCGGCCTCCTCTCGAGCTGCCGCCCGGGAGAGCTCCAGGGAATCGCCCACAAGGTCGGCGACGTCCTGGACCTCGCCGGGCTGGTAGTTGTGGGCGAGGATGACCGCGTTCTTCTCCTCCTTCAACCTCGAAATATCGTCGGCGAGCATGATTGGGTTGCAGTGATGACGGGTTATCTTTAAAAACGCTGCCCTTGTCCGGGGGAAGGAGCCCCACAAAACCCGCCAAGGAGCCTGGCCGGGCGGGGCCGAAAAAATGGTCGCCAAAATCGATGGTCGCCAAAAATCGATTCACTCCGGAGAGGTCTTCCTCCTCTGCCTTTCGTCCTTTCTCCGCTCCGCCCTGTACTCCTTAATCATCCCCTCCAGCCATTCGGTCTTCCGTTTCGCCTCCCGGACCTGCTTTCTCTCCGCCCATCGAGCCAAAGCCCCCTCCAGATCCAGGGGATCTATTAATGCCACCCCGGCGATCCTCCTCGCCGGCACCTCCCGGCTGGAGAGGACGGGGACACCTCCATCCATAAGGTACCCCTCCACCGACGGCTCCATCTCCGTCTCGGCGATCACCGCCTCCACCCCCGCCTCGATGAAGAGGTCGGCGGTGTTGGGGCCGCCGCCGCTGCCGTCCAGAAGGAGGACCACGTCCCCTTTGCCGATGCCGAGCCGGGCCGCCGCCTCCAGGATCGCCTCCCGGGAGAAGGAGGCGACCTCCTTGACCGATCTTCCCACCGCCTCCTCCTCCAGCTCCTCGGCCCTCTTCTCTCTCTTGAGCCTCGCCTTCAGCTTGCGGTTGACCTTCCTCTCCTGGCGGAGGAGGGACCGGAGCCGCTCGATCTCCTTCTCTCTGATCCTGATCTCCTGGTCCCTTTTGATCTCCCGGCGGGCCTTGTCCATCAGCCTCTCTATCTTCTCCTCCAGGCGGCGGCGGGTCGCTTCGCCTGCGGCGATCTGAGCCTTCAGCTCCTCATTGTACTCCTTCAGCCGCCGGATCTGATCTTGCCGCCGCCTGTTCTCCGCCATCAACTCGGCGAGCTCTGAGTTTGCCTCGGCCCCCGCCTCAAACCCCGCCTCGCTCCTCTCGATGACTCTCGATCTCGCCGGCTCCCCGGGCGGCGGCTCCGTCATCCCCGATATCGCCTGGTCTATGGACAGCCCCCTCACCACCAGGGCCTTCACCTCCTCGGGGTCCAGGTCGGGCGGGCACTTCTTCTCCACCTGCTGGAACTTGTTCTTGAACCGCTTGAAGGCGCTGGCCGCCGCAGCGAGGGCATCGCGCTCGTGGTCGTTTTTGTAGCCGTACTCCCTGGCCAGAGCGATCTTCTCCTCCGAGGGCATGTCGCTTCCCGGCGAGGAGAGGACGGCGGAGAAGGACCGCTTCACCTTCTCCACGGCTCCAGGGGTCGGAAAGACGTCGGCAGCCACCAGCAGGGGCTTTCCCCGCGCCGCCAGCCACTCGATCACGTCCGAGGGGGACATCTCTCTCGCGCTGACCAGGTCGACGAGCTCACCCCTCAGGTTGAGGGCGGCGATCCCGGTGGTGGTGCCGGGGTCGATCCCCGCGATGATGTAACCCCGCTTCGGCCGGAGCGGCTCGAACTTGAGCCTGGGCCGTTCCACCCCCTCCACCCTGATCTGGGCATCGCCTCTATAGCCTGAGTGGAGGTGGACCTCGCTCCTCGGAGCCTCCACCACGAACTCGCTTCTGATGTAGCCGCCTATCCCCTCCACCGACCGGCAGGTGAACTGATGCCCCTCCTCCCGGAGCCTCCCCTCCACCTCCCGGGAGAGGGACTTCACCGACCCATGGATCTTCCGGGTGTACCGCTTCTGGGACCAGCCGCCCCGTCCCGGAGATCTGCGGCGGCTGACCTTGATCCAGGTCCGGTCCTCGAAGGCGGAGACGGCACTTCCCACGCCCCGGGAGGCGAGGCGGGCGCAGGTCTCGGCCTCGTCCATGGGGTTGAGCCGATCGAAGCTGATCCCGTGCCGGCGGGCGATCTTGGCCAGGGCTTCGGGCCTCTCCCCTCCCGTAACCTGGACCACCTTCGTCGCCGGCGGCATCTGTCTCAAGAGCCCCACCAGATCTCCCTTGCTCGCGGCGAGCTCGTGGACGTTGTCGGTCGCCACCATCTCCGGCGCCGTCTGCCTGATCATCCTGATCAGCTTCTGTCTGGTGATCATGGGGTGGCGCTCTTCCCTCTCTCCATCCAGGATGAAGAGAGCATAGCTCGGCGCCTGCTTGCTCTTGGGGGATCCGCTGGCGATATCGACTCCGAAGATCGGTCCTGGGATGGGATCACCTCTGGCCGAGCTCCTCTCCGTTTTCGATACGCTTTTCCGTCCCCAAGACGAAAGCGAGGGCATCTTCAGCTTCTAGATCGAGGCGGTACTTCCTGGCGAAGTGGTCGACGATGTTCGAGAGATCTCTTTCCAGGAGCTCTGCCGCTCGAGGGTCGGTCCGGGATACGGCCTGGGGCCAGTCGATGATGACGATCTCTCCGTTCT
>DAINAQ010000013.1:2157-17971 GCA_036733325.1 Methanothrix sp. | reverse complement strand
TGCGGGACCTGGGGAACACCCTCATCGTCGTCGAGCACGACGAGGAGACGATCCGGTCCGCAGACCACGTGGTGGACATGGGTCCCGGCGCCGGCATCCACGGCGGATGGGTGGTGGCGGAGGGATCGCCCCAAAAGATCGAGGCGAACCCCGACTCCCTGACCGGTCAGTACCTCTCAGGCGATAAGAGGATCGATACGCCGCGGGCGAGGAGGAAGAGCGGGAGGTTCGTCCGGATCGAAGGTTGTCGGGAGAACAACCTCAAGAACATCGACGCCAAAATCCCCATCGGGATCTTCACCGTCGTCACCGGTGTCTCAGGCTCGGGAAAGTCCACCCTCATCTATGACACCCTCTACCGGGCCCTGATGAAGCGGATCTACCGGTCCATCGAGACCCCCGGCCTCTTCGACCAGATCTCCTTCGATTCGGAGATCGACAAGGTGATCGTCATCGACCAGAGCCCCATCGGGAGGACGCCCCGGTCGAATCCAGCCACCTACACCAAGGTCTTCGATCCCATCAGGCAGGCCTTCGCCGGGACCAAGGAGGCCCGGGTCCGGGGCTACAAACCGGGCCGCTTCTCCTTCAACCTCAAGGGCGGCAGGTGCGAGGCCTGCCAGGGTGACGGACTGATCAAGATCGAGATGAACTTCCTCCCCGACGTCTACATCGAGTGCGAGGAATGCAAGGGCTCCCGCTACAACGCCGAGACCCTGGAGGTGAAGTACGGGGGCAAGTCCATCGCCGAGGTTCTGGAGATGACCGTGGAGGAGGCGAGGGAACACTTCAAGAACGTTCCTGCGATCCGAAGCAAGCTCGACACCCTCATCGGGGTAGGCCTCGGCTACATCAAGCTGGGCCAGAGCTCCACCACCCTCTCCGGCGGCGAAGCCCAGAGGATCAAGCTGACTCGAGAGCTCTCCAAGAAGGCGACGGGAAAGACGATCTACCTCCTGGACGAGCCCACCACCGGGCTTCACTTCGAAGACGTCAAGAAGCTGATCGCGGTATTGAACGACCTCGTGGACAAGGGGAACACCGTGGTGGTCATCGAGCACAACCTGGACGTGATCAAGTCCGCGGACTACATCATCGATCTCGGCCCCGAGGGCGGCGACGCCGGAGGCAGGATCGTGGCCGAGGGGACCCCGGAGGAGGTGGCGGCCGTCCCGGAGAGCGCCACCGGGAGCTTCCTGAAGGAGAGGCTCTCCCCACAGCGCGGATCCGATCAGCTCGGATCGGAGAAGTGCTGCCGGAACCTCAGATCACCATCAACCGTCCAGTCGGGGCAGGTTTGAGAGATGAGAGGGAGAGAGGAAGAGGTGGGGTTCATATATGGAACGCTTTCGAAAAGCTCAGGTCTCGATCGCCGAGGCGGATATGGTCAGAACCAGACCGCCGTGGCCCTGATCTCCGAGACCCGCCACTGGCCGGGGCCGAAGGCGCCTCCCTGGCTCCTCTTGAAGACCTCTCTGGTCTGAGGATCGATCAAGGTCATCTCGATGCCGCCCCGGATGGGATCCCCTTCTTTTCTGAGATCTGTCCGGCCCCTGCCACCGCCGTTCCCTGAGACGACGCCGAACCGGGCGGAGAAGCCCTCCTCGGCGTACTCGGCCAGATCGTCGCTCTGGACGCAGTCGTCGAGGCCCGCAGAGCTCTGTCCCGGCTCCGAGATCAGGTCTTCGGTGGTCAAAACCCCCACCACATCCCTGGAAAGGGGGCTATTAAGCCTCACCATCCCGCAGGCGGACCGGCCGTTCATCTCTTTGAAGGCGTACCAGAGCCTTCGAGCCTGGTGATCCGGGTCCTCCTTATCCCCGTTCGCTGAGCCGGGGCCGAAGGACTGGACCACCTCCCAGACCTCGGATAGGGAGAGGGCCAGATAACATCGGTCGTTCGGATAGATCGATTCTACGGGAACGCTGGTGGCGGCCTGGACCGATTCCAGAAGCTCCTGGTGAGAGATGACCCGCTTGGGCATGGCCAGTGATTAAACTGGCCAGATATAAAATATTTTGGGTGGGATCAGTCGTCCAAAGCCGAAAATTGGCCGGAGAGGTGAGAGATCATCTCCTCCACCGACCTCCTGAGGACGGACCTGTTGTCGTAGCCCTCCAGAATCGATTCCAGATCCGACTCATCCCAGCCCGCCATCTCCTCTGCCAGGGCGATCAGGTTGGGGAGAGCCCTGACCACGTTGTCGACGATGGTCACCGTGGAGGTCCTGGCGGTCCGGGAGAGGGGGTTCAGATCGACGGTGATCACCCTCTTTCCCATCCTGACCAGGGCCTCGCTGCGATCCCCGTCCTCCAGAGGGACGAAGACGACGTCGGCGTCGTATATCCCCCCCCGGGCGGCTTTGGCCCGAGCGTGATCGAGCCCCGGGATTGATGCGTCGGGGTTCTCGCCATAGACCTTCTCGGCCCCCAGGCTCCGGAGGAGGTCGGCGATCTTCTTCACCCGCTCCTCGGTACGATAGAATATGTTCACCTCCAGAGGAGCCTCAATCTTTCTCGCCAGGAGGACCATCTCCTGGGGGACGAGGGCGGCGGCGTTCCCGTTGACGCTGAGGACCGGCCTCTCGGCCAGGAGGAGCATCGCCGCTGCAGCCCGCTCCGCCTCCTCGGCGGGAGGGGTGGTCACTTCGCCCAGGAGGTAGTCGAGGGCCTCGCCCCTGCCCTGGGCGATGAGGCCGTTCGGCCCGGTGATCCCCACCTCGACCCCCTCCACCAGCTTCTCCCTGGTCAGCAGGGAGGCGTACCGGGGGTGGGAGGGCGGAACTTCACTCAAGGCCAGCCCCCCTCAGGCTGACCCTCGCCGATATGACCTTTCCAAACTCCGATAAAGCGTCCCTCCCCTCGAGGGTGAAGATCGCATCCCCCAGCATCACCATGCTCCCCATTCCTCCACACGATTCCACCGCCTCCACGACATCCTCCATCCAGCCCCGGGCCAGGCCCGACCTTCTTGCGAACTCCCAGGATAGGGAGACGAACCTCTCCAGGGTCGGCATTCTGAGAAGCTCCTTGAGAGCCCTCTCACCCTCCCGGTTCACCTCCCTCATCGTCCCCGGATCGGAGAGGACCTCCTCGGTCGATAAAGGGCCCCTTACCAGGCAGTCGACCTCTCGGGGCGGGACCGGAATCCTGTCGATCGACCCCAGGCCCGGAGCCCCCGGAGAGAGCCGGACTACAAGGCCGCCGGAGTTCTGGGCGATGACGTCGCCGAGGCCGGTGCCGCAAGCCACCTCCGCCAGGTGGGCCGCCTCCCCGACGGCGCTGGCGAAGAGCCCCAGGCCGAAGGCCTGGTTGAGGGCGTAGGCAGAGCTGAGTGCCCCGGCCCCGCTCGCCCCAAACCCCGAGCCCAGGGGCATCGATAGCTCCGTCTCCACCCTCACCGGCGACGGCGAGATCCTACTTACAACCGACTTCGTCACCGGAGCCGGCGACTCCACCCCGTTCAGTGATACCGTAGTCTCCTCCGATCGCCGGACGGTGGTGGTCGCCATGAGATCTAAATTGATGCCGCAGCCGACCGACCCCGCCCTTCTCGGGTCCGGGTCGCGCCGGGCGGCGAAGAACCCGGTGATGTGGGCCGGCGCCACCCCTCTCAGGCGAACTCCTCCGCCAGGGCGTCGATGACCGCCTTCGCTATCGCCCTCTTCTTCCCGGAAACCTCGGATTTGACCCCCGACCGGCCGATGATCAGGACCCGGTTCTCCTCGGTCCCCATTCCCCCCTTCCCCACATCGTTGGCCACGACCAGGTCGAGCCGGTTCTTCTCCATCGACTCTCGAGCCCTGGATATCAGCTCGTCGTCGGAGAGGAAGGTCTCGGCCTTGAACCCCACCATCTTGAGATGGGGGTGGAGGGAGCGGACGTTCTTGATGATCTTGGTGGTGGGCGCCAGCCTCAGCACCAGCTCGCTTCCGGACTTGATCTTCTCGGCGGAGGGGTCGAGGGTGTAGTCGGAGACGGCGGCCGCCGCGATCATCCCGTCGTACCCGCCCCCGTCCAGCTCGGCCAGAACGGCGGCGAGCATGTCAGCGGCGCTCTCGACGTACACCTCCCTGAGGGGCAGCCCGAGGCGGCCTCGATGGACCAGGGTCACCTCCGCCCCCCGCCTCCGGGCCTCCAGGGCGATCTCCGTCCCCGTCCTTCCCGAGGCCCTGTTGGTCAGGATCCGGATGGGGTCAACCCTCTCGGCGGTGGCGCCGCTGGTGATCAGGATCTTTCTTCCGGCCAGGTCGCCAGGGGAGAGGAGCCTCTCCACCTCCATCACCACAGTTGAGTTCTCGGCGATCTTCGCCTTCTCCTCCTCGATCCGGGGATCGACGACTCGAACCCCCATGGAGCGGAGAGAGTCAAGGTTCTTAGCCACCGCCGGATGGCGGTACATCGCCTCGTGCATGGCGGGGACGACCATCACCGGAACTCCGGACCCAAGGGCGGTGGTGGCGTAGGTGGTGACGGGGGTGTCGTCGATGCCGCAGGCGATCTTGCCGATGGAGTTGGCGGTGGCGGGAGCGATCAAGAGTAGGTCGGCCCGCCCTCCGACGCCGCAGAACTCGACGTGCTCGACCCGTCCGGTGATCCTGGTCACCACCGGGTTTTCGCTGGCGTACTCCAGGGCGTGAGGGTGGATGATCTCCTGAGCCGCCCCGCTCATGACGCAGTGGACCCGCGCCCCCCGCCGGATCAGGTCGCGGACCAGATCGACGGTCCTCACCGCGGCGATGGACCCCGTGACCGCAAGGACGATCAACTTTCTCGAGAGCGAATCGCCCGCCGTGCCGGATATGCTCGAAGACATCTCAGTCAGCGGGGCGTATCCTCCCCATCAGAAATAAGTTCTTCTCTGCTGACGGGCCGATGATAAGAACCTCGAGATCAGAACGCCATGATCATCAAGTGGATGGCCAAAACGTCGATGACCAAAAAGCCGATGAGCACAACGTTTATGTAACAAATCACCCTAGGGGATCTGCTGTGCCGGGGTGGCCTAGCTGGTTAGGGCGCCAGACTCATAGGGAAGCGAAAATGAGGCGCTCGTCTCCTGAGGCATCTGGAAGTCACGGGTTCGGATCCCGTTCCCGGCACCTGACTTTTACGCCTCTTACGGTTCATCATTCACGACGGCCCTTCAGCTCTGAATCTCTGGAGCGGGTGCTCAGACGAAAGAGCTCTTCTCGATTCATGAAACTTCAAATGATACAGGGACAAGGTGGAAAAATCTGAAGAGTATTCGCCACATTCGGACACGATCCAGAATCCGGTGAGATCCGCTCTTCTTCGTCTTGATACCTCATGGCTCAGGGGAAATTCGCAAGTCAGGTCGGAACTGTGGGGCCATCTTTGCGAAAAAGACCACCCTGCGAACCCGAAGTCGTCCGAGAGCTGGCTCAAGATCGAGGAGAGGATGCGAAAAATTTATCAGGCTTAGCCGTATCCTGGTCATCGTCGGGTACCACAGGAACATGCATTTCATATCATATATGTTATGTGATATTATGTGCCCGCCGACATCACTCGCTTCCAGAAGGTCGGCGGACCAACGGATCATAGATAAGTAGACGGGAGGATCGCTCACGAAGCCGATAGATTTTCACGCTCACATTTATGCCGATGAGATGGCGCCCAGGGCCATCGCCTCCGTCAAGAGGAGGATGGGGGTGAGGGTGCCGGGCCTGGGAACCGTCTCCGACCTAAGGGAGTCCATGGCCAAAGCCGGGGTGGAGAGGTCCATCATCCTCCCCCTTGCGCCGCTCCCAAAGCACGTCTCGCCGACGAACGACTTCTTCATCGCCGCGGCGGGGAATGGAGACGGCCTCGTCCCCTTCGGCGCCATCCATCCCTTCCAGCCCGACCTGGAGGGGGAGCTGGACCGTCTCCAGGAGGCGGGGGTGAAGGGGGTCAAGGCCGTCCCCTTCATGCAGAGGTTTTACCCCGACGACCCCCGATGCGATCGGCTCTACGAGGCGGTGGAGGAGCGGGGGATGATCCTCCTCCTCCACGCGGGGAAGGTGCCAGAGGACCTGCCGGAGTTCTTCGGGACCCCCGACCGCTTCGCCCGGATGGTGGAGCGGCACCCCGACCTGGTCGTCGTCCTGGCCCACCTGGGTGGGTGGGAGATGTGGTCCGGGGTTCGGGAGCACCTCATCCCCGCGGGGGAGAACGTCTACTTCGACACCGCCTACATCTCGCCGAGCCTGACCTCCGAGGAGGCCTGCGACCTGATCGTCGAGATCGGCGCCGATCGGGTGCTCTTCGGCACCGACTACCCCTGGACCGACCAGACCGAGGAGATCGAGTTCGTGGGGGAGATGGACCTCTCGGACCGGGAGAGGAGGCTGATCCTCTCCGAGAACGCTCGAACGCTCCTCTTCCCCTGATCTGCTTTCCCCATCTCACGACCCGTCCGGCTGGCCGATCCCGGCATGAGGCGACGAGCCAACTTTTTTAACCGATCCAGATGGTCTTGGGGGCATGAAGCGCGATCTGATGGAGATTCTGGCCTGCCCCATGTGCAAGGGCGATCTGGACCTCGAAGTATTCGAGGAGAAGGACGGGGAGATCCTGGAGGGGAGGCTCTGCTGCAAGGGCTGCGGCGAGTGCTACCCCATCGAGGACGGGATACCGAACATGCTCCCGCCGGACCTGCGGGAGGAGATGGCCTCCTGAAAGGCGATGCCCCTCGCCTCCGGATCGCCCGTCCGATCCGGTCGGTTTTCTTTGAGACCCCCAGCTCAAAATCCCGCCCCTAAGACGTCTCCTGCCATTCTCCTGAAATTCCCTTTTATTCTGATCGTCACTCTTATCTAGGGACGAAAGCCCTTCCCGGATACGTGATAGGCGTGAGATACATCGTCGTTACCGGCGGGGTGATGAGCGGCCTGGGGAAGGGGATCACCGCCGCCTCCATCGGTCGGATGTTGATGGAGCGGGGCTACAAGGTCACCGCCATCAAGATCGACCCCTACATAAACATCGATGCGGGGCTGATGAGCCCCTTCCAGCACGGCGAGGTCTTCATCCTCAAGGATGGGGGGGAGGTGGACCTGGACCTGGGCAACTACGAGCGGTTCTTGGACGTGGAGCTGACCCGCGACCACAACATCACCACCGGGAAGGTCTACAAGAGCGTCATCGAGAAGGAGAGGCGCGGCGAGTACCTGGGAAAGACCGTCCAGATCATCCCCCACATCACCAACGAGATCAAGGAGAGGGTCCGACTGGTGGCAAAGGAGAGCGGCTGCGACGTCTGCGTCATCGAGGTGGGGGGGACCGTCGGGGACATCGAGGGGATGCCCTTCATCGAGGCGATGAGGCAGCTGCGAAACGAGGAGATGGGAAACATCGCCTTCGTCCACGTCACCCTGGCCCCCACCACCACCGACGGGGAGCAGAAGACCAAGCCCACCCAGCACAGCGTCAAGGAGATGAGGTCCCTGGGCCTTCAGCCCGACATCGTCGCCGTCCGCTGCACAAAGCCCCTGCGGGACGAGACCAAGTCGAAGATCTCTCTCTTCTGCGACGTCCCCGTGGAGGGGGTGGTCAGCAACCATGACGTCGACGACGTCTACAAGGTCCCCCTCCTCCTGGAGGAGCAGAGGACCCCCCTCTACCTGATGAAGATGCTGAGGCTATACCCGCTGGAGCATCGGACCGACTGGGTGGAGCTGATCGAGAAGATGGTCTCGATCGACTCTTCCGTCAAGATGGCGATCGTCGGCAAGTACACCGCCGGATCGCAAGGCACGACCCACATGGAGGATACTTACCTCTCCATCCGGGAAGCCCTCAAGCACGCCGGGATCGAGGCCGGGGCCTGGCCCAAGATCTCCTGGATCGATGCCGAGGAGCTGGAGCACAACCCGCCAGAGGCCGTCCTAAAAGACTTCGACGGGATACTCGTCCCCGGTGGCTTCGGCGCCCGGGGGACCGGGGGCAAGATGGAGGCGGTGAGGTACGCCCGCGAAAATGCCATACCGTACCTGGGGATCTGTTTTGGGATGCAGCTTGCGGTCGTGGAGTTCGCGAAGAACGTCCTGGGCCTCAAAGAGGCCAGCTCCGGCGAGTTCGGGGAGACCCCCCACCCGGTGATCACCATCCTTCCCGAGCAGGAGGGGGTGGAGGATATGGGGGCGACGATGCGCCTGGGAAACTACGACGCCGAGCTGAGAGAGGGGAGCATCGCCCAGAGGATCTACGGCAAAGACCTCATCGTCGAGCGGCACCGGCATCGGTACGAGGTGAACCCCGACTACGTCTCCAGGATCGAGGAGAAGGGGATGATCTTCACCGGCAAGAACCGGAACCGGATGGAGATCGCCGAGATCCCCGACCACCCCTTCTTCTTCTCCACCCAGTTCCACCCCGAGATGAAGTCGAGGCCCGGCCGACCCTCGCCACCGTTCCTCGCCTTCGTCGAGGCGATGAAGGAGCGGGCGGGAAAGCGGGGGTAAGGTGGCGAAAAAGCGATAGGCTGCGCCGTCGTGGCTGGCGGCGCGGGAAATCTTTTTGGCTCGCCTCGTGGGCCGCACCTCTCCGAATTTGTAGATCCAAAAACCGATTAGTTTATGTAAGGAATTTACTGAGTTGGTATCATGATCGATCCCCTGGTTTCGCTGGCATTTTCCATCCAATCCAACAAGGGCGTATACGCCCTTCTGCTTGGCTCGGGCGTCTCTCGTTCAGCTCAAATTCCGACAGGCTGGGAGATCGTTTTGGATCTTATAGGAAAGCTGGCGAAACTCGAAGGTGAAGATTGCGAACCAGATCCTGCGGCCTGGTACAAGGACAAATTTGGCAAAGATCCAGATTATTCAGAGTTGCTCGATGCGATCGCCAGATCTCCCGCTGAGCGAAATCAGCTGTTGAAAGCCTATTTTGAGCCCGATGATGAGGAACGGCAAGAAGGGATCAAGCTACCTACAGCAGCCCACAAAGCGATAGCAAAAATGGTCGCTCGGGGCTACCTTCGAGTTATTGTGACAACGAATTTTGATCATTTGCTAGAAAAAGCTCTCGCAGAGGAGGGGATCGAGCCAACGGTTATCAGCACCGCAGATTCGGTTAACGGTGCGTTACCTCTCGTGCACACAAATTGCACCATCATCAAAGTGAATGGGGATTATCTCGATACCAGAATCAGAAATACTCGCAAAGAACTGGAAAGTTACGAAGAAGAAATCAACAAACTCCTAGATCGCGTCTTTGACGAGTTTGGCTTAATCGTCTGTGGTTGGTCGGGCGAGTGGGACACCGCCTTACGCTCTGGCCTCGAAAGATGCAAGAATCACAGATTCACAACTTATTGGACCGATATACGAATTCCAAAGAATAACGCAAAAAAGCTAATTGAGCTACGAAGGGGCGAATTCATTCTAATTCAAAACGCAAATGCATTTTTTGATGAATTAGCTGAAAAAGTCTTCGTCTTAGAGGAATACAACAAACCTCACCCCCTCTCTGTAAAGGCGTTAGTAGCCCAAGTTAAAAAATACCTTGTCGATGAAAGTTACGAGATTCGCCTTCACGATCTGATGAACCAAGAATTTGAGAAGCTTTCTACAGAGTTGTTAGACAATGAGAAGTTTCCTGTAAAAGACATTTCGAGGGACAAATTCGAAGAGGAATTCAGAAGACAATTGACACTTTACGAATCTATCACAGAACCAATTTTGTCGATGATGATCACCGGATGTTACTGGGGTAAAAAATCGCACAATTATATTTGGATCAAATATCTTGAAAAACTTATTAATCATCCCGGGAGGGTGTATTATCCTAAATCCCGTATAAAAGTTTGTCAGATTGGTGAAGAGTATGATATCGACAGCAAAGAAGCACTGCTAAACTTGAAGCTGTATCCTGCACTTCTTCTCCTTTATGGTGGAGGTATTGCGTCCATTGCCGCTGGAAAATACGATTTTTTGTCTAACCTTGCGGCAAAGAAAATATCCTATGAGATCCATTCGTTACTTATGGATTTGAGTAAGTTGGACGTTATTAAATCAAACCTTCAAAAACAATTATCTTTTCAGGGTAATAACTGCATTTGGCTATCTAATCACCTTTTGACCATACTTCAAAAGTCTTTTAATGAGTCGATATATTTTGACACTAATTTAGATAGATATTTTGATTGTTTTGAATATTTAATGATTCTTATACGTTACAATTCGCTAAAAAATAAAACAACAGAGGTTGTGTCTAATATAATCAAAAAGGAATTAAAATGTGCGCGGTTCTTTGAATATTGGGACCCAGCATATTCAGAAAAGATAGAGATAATAGAGGAGATAAGATTAGGGATATTACGTGAAGGTGAAAATTGGCCACCAGTAAAGGCAGGTCTTTTTGATGGCTCAACTCAAGGAGTTAAAGACGCAGGAAAATTTGTTGATGGCTTGAGAAAAGAGATAGTAAAATCTGATGAAAAATTTTAAAAGTAGATCAAGAGTTATAGCCCTCCAAGCTAGAAACCTCCCTCAGATGGAAACTTCAACACAATCCAGTTGTTTGCCCTTCAACCTTCCTGATAAAATTCTCCCGAAACTTATTTGTCCCAATATCTCACAAAACCACCCCTCGGAGTCCCTCCCATGACCGACCAGAAACGCCCCAAGCATTCCGTCCCGCGGATCGAATCGATTCGAATCAAGAACTACCGGGCGCTCTGTGACCTGGAGCTCAAACCCCTCTCGCCCCTCACCGCCCTCCTGGGCCCCAACGGCAGCGGCAAGTCCACGGTCTTCGACGTCTTCGCCTTCCTCTCCGAATGCTTCTCGGTGGGCCTGAGGAGGGCCTGGGACAAGCGAGGGCGGTTCAAGGAGCTTCACACCCGGGGGACCAGCGGCCCTATCGAGATCGAGCTCGTGTACCGCGAGCGGAGCAATCTTCCGCTCATCACCTACCATTTATCCATCGCTGAGGGGCTCGCGGGGCCAGTGGTGGCCGAGGAGTGGCTCCAGTGGAGACGGGGGAAGCAAGGGAAGCCCTTCCGGTTCCTCGACTTCAAAAACGGTGTTGGGCGAGTCGTCAGCGGAGAGATGCCCGATGAAAAGAGCGAGCGGGTTGAGGAGAGGCTCGACTCACCCGAGATGCTGGCGGTGAACACCCTCGGCCATTTCGCAAAGCATCCGCGGGTCAGCGCCCTCCGCCGCTTCATCACCGGCTGGCACGTCTCCTACCTCACCGCCGACAGCGTCCGAGGCGTCGCCGAGGCCGGACCCCAGGAGCGGCTCTCCACCACCGGAGACAACCTCCCCAACGTGATCCAGTACCTGAAAGAGCAGCATCCCGAGCGGCTGGCTGAGATTCTGGAAACGCTATCTCGCCGAGTGCCCAGGCTGGAGAAGGTCGAATCCGAATTCATGCCCGACGGTCGGCTCCTTCTGGAGATCAAAGACGCCCCCTTCGAGAAGCCGATCCTGGCCAAGTTCGCCTCCGACGGCACTCTCAAGATGCTCTCCTACCTCACCGTCCTTTACGACCCCGACCCACCCCAGCTCCTGGGAATTGAGGAGCCGGAGAACCATCTCCACCCCCGGATACTGCCGGATCTGGCCGAGGAGTGCCGGAACGCCTCCAGCCGGACCCAGCTTCTCGTCACCACCCACTCACCCTTCTTCGTCAACGGCCTCCTCCCCGAAGAGGTCTGGGTCCTCAGCCGCGATGAGAAGGGTTACACCCAGGCGAAGCGGGCCGCCGACATGAGGGGGATCAAGGATTTCATGGACGAGGGGGCCAAGCTCGGCCACCTCTGGGTGGAGGGATTCTTCGAGATCGGCGATCCTATCCTTGGGCCATCGGCCAGAAGCTCATCTACGCCAGAATATAGCCGCTGAGTGATCCGCCATGCACATCGAGTTTCTGGTCGAAGAGCAATCGGCAGAGGCGGCTTAAGAAATTTGGTGCCCAAGATTCTGGGACCCGATGTCGAGATTCGCGTTATCCGCTTCCAGGGCAAGCAGGACCTGCTCTCCCGGCTTCCAGGACTTTTGAAGGGCTACAGGAGATGGATCCCCGCAGACTGGCGCATTGTGGTGCTGGTCGACGAAGATCGGCAGGACTGTTTGGAGCTGAAAGCCAAGCTGGAGAGGGCGGCAAAAGATGCGGGATTGATCACCAGAACGATCGCCGGAGTTGGCTCCAATTTTCAGGTCCTGAACAGGATATCCATTGAGGAGCTGGAAGCCCGGTTCTTCGGAGATGTGGAGGCTCTTCATGGCGCTTACCCCAAGATACCACCAAGCCTTGCAACGAGGTCAAAGTATCACAATCCTGACGCAATCCAGGGCGGAACCTGGGAGGAGCTGGAGAAAGAGCTTCAGAGAAAAAGGGTACTTCCACGGTGCCTTGCCAAGATCGAGGCCGCAAAGGCCATCTCTGCTCATATGGACCCAGCCCGGAACCGCTCGAAGAGCTTTCAGGTCTTCAGGGACGGACTGCAAGAAATGGTGAAATTCTCCCGGAGTTGATCCGCCATATCGAGCTTCGATTCGATAGCTTTTAGTAAGATCAACAAAAAAAGAGCGATGTCGATCGTGTCCAAATAACCATGGGAGGCGATCGACAGAGGAGATCTCCCTCTATTGAAGCGGATCACGCCTATCCGGGGACGAAGCGGAGGGGATGAAATTGAAGGTTCTTGGTATAAACGCGAGCCCTAGGGGCTCTAAAAGCGAAACGCTCCGGCTGGTCAGGGCAGTTCTGGACGGAGCTAGAGACGCCGGAGCAGAGACGGAGCTGGTCGATCTCTGCAAGCTGGATATCAAGTACTGCAACGCCTGCGGTACCTGCTTTGCCGAGGGCAGATGCATATACGAGGACGACTTCGTGGATCTGTATCAAAAGATCCTGGACTGCGACGGACTGATTCTGGGCTCGCCAAACTACTTTCACACCGTCACGGCCCAGATGAAGACGATGCTAGACAGGATGGCGGATACCATCCATTGCCAGCTCCTCGCCGGCAAGTACGGCTGCTCTGTGGCCACCGCGGGAAGTCCCGCCTCTGCTGAGGTCACCGACTACTTGAACAAAATTCTTATAGGTTTCGGGGCGAACGCCGTGGGTCAGGTGGGAGCGGCACCCCGGATCCCGGGCCAGATGGAATCTGCTGAAAAGAAAGCCTTCAACCTGGGAAAGGAGCTGGCCGAAGCCATCAGAGACAGAAAAGTCTACCCGGATCAGGAGGCGGTCCACCGGGAGAGGGGAGAGTACTTCAAGGCCCTGGTGGAGATGAACAAAGATATCTGGACCCATGAATACGAGCACTGGAAGAAGATGGGCTAGATCCCGGCCGGGCTGATTCACGCTCGAAGTTTATAAAATTCCTTTTTTGAGAGAGAAGCTTATCCTCCGCGATCTCGACCATCTTCAAAAACTCCGATCAAGGATGGCGGCGCTGAACGCCTCCTGGCGAGGATACGGCGCAAATGGAGGACATTGGTGGCAGGTATTCCTTTCGGGCGGGATCTTTGCGGCGCGGATCTCTCCATCGCATCTTTCCGACGCGGATCTTTCCTCCACGGAATCTTTTCGACGCGAATCTCCCCGGCGGGATAAATCCTTCAAGGCCATCGAGGTCCAGAGTTCTTGAGCGAACAGGGAAGAGGAATTGATTCGCGAACTGCCTGATCACGCCGCAGGATATCGGCGCTTGACCTGGGGAACGGAGAGGGCGACGAGATCCGCGGCGGAGCCGTCCAGCTCGACCGAAAACTACTAATATCTATAACGATTATATAGGAGGTTTGCCGCATTTCGCACTGTAAGAACGAGGACGAGCACACCGGCCCAGCTCTTCAGGCTAGACCTGGGAGGTGCTGTCTATCGAGGCAGCATCCGGAAAGCGATGGAGACGCTGAGGACCAGAAGGGTCAGAGATATGCACGCTGTAAAGGGCGTAGTATATGCCTCAACTCAGCGCGATCCGAGAGTCCTCGCCGAGGGCGAGATGCGGCACAAAGCTTCGGCAGAGCAAGAAACAGGCCCGGCAAATGACGGTACTTTTGGGCTCTCACAGAAGAGACGCTATAAATACGGTAGCGCTGGACTTGCCCGTCAGGCTTTGAGTCGGGCTCGGGGCGGAGCAGGCCATCACAAATGTGATCGGTCCCTCGGGAGGGGCGCCGTGGTCGGTGCTGGTCCGCCTGATGCTCGATATCGCTTTTTTGCTCTATTCTGCTCTTTATCCTTTACCCTTTACCTTGCCATTTTATGGGCAATAGAGGGTCTGCAACCTCCGGAGATCGGTCGCCCCTCGAAATCTGCTGGCGTACTGCAGGATCCGCACACCCTATTTTCGCATCATGCCACCTACAGGTTAATGATTCTGCTTACCTTCATACCACAATGTTTATGTCTGTGTTTACATCATCCCGCCCTATGAATCGCATAGCTTCAACAACGCTGATCGGTTTGATCCTGGCGGTGAACCTCGCCATCTCGGGGTGTGCCGCTGACGATTCGCTTCTGGTCTATTGCGGCGCGGGGCTGAGGGAGCCGATGGAAGAGATCGCCGAACTCTTCGAGGAGCAGGAGGGGATCGAGATCCAGTACACCTTCGGCGGGTCGGCCCAGCTCCTCGCCCAGATCGAGCTCTACCAGACCGGGGATCTATTTATGCCTGGGGGGAGACCCGACCTCGAATCGGCGATGGAGAAGGGCTTCATCAACGAGACCGCAAACATCGTCTATCACGTCCCCTGCATCATCACTCCAGCGGGAAACCCCGCGGGGATTGAAACCCTGGAGGGTCTGGCAGAGCCCGGCGTCAGGGTCGTCCTCGGCGATCCCACGGGACCGGCCATCGGAAAGATCTCAAAGAATGTGCTGGAGAGATTGGGGATCTGGGAGGAGGTCGAAGAGAACGTCGTCGCCTTCTCCGGAACGGTGAATGAGCTTCTGATCTACATAACCATGGAGCAGGCGGATGCGGCCATCGTCTGGGAAGACCTGTTTGACCCTGAGACGATGGAGAAGGTCGATATACCTCAGGAGAAGAACGAGATTGAGGTCGTTCCCATCGGGACTCTGGTCTTCTCCGAAGATGGAGAGAGGGCGGAGATGTTCATGGACTTCGTCGCCTCGGAAGAGGGCAGGGAGGTCTTTGCCGATCACGGGTTCACCACCTATCCCGACCCCAAGTACGAGAGCTGACGCTTCAGGAGAAGGAGGAATAGATAGCTGACCATCGTCGAGCGGCTCTGGCTGAAGGCTGCAACCATAGGGGCGAGCCTGGTCCTTGCATCCTTCATATCGATCGTCCTTCTCATGGTTCTGAGCCGCTCGCCTCCCCAGACCTTCCTCGCCTCTCTACAATCCGAGGAGATCCAGTTCGCCATCGGCCTCAGCCTCAAGACGTCGGTCGCCTCCACCCTCCTCTGCATCCTGGTCGCGGTCCCGGCCGCCTACGCCCTGGCCCGCTACCACTTTCCGGGAAAAAGCTTGGTGAGCGCCATCCTCGACATGCCTTTATCTCTCCCCCCCCTGGTGGCTGGGGTCGGCCTCCTCCTCTTCTTCGGCACCAGCATGCCGGGAAGAGAGCTTGCGGAAACCGGGCTCGTCTTCGTCTTCACCCCCGCCGGGATCGTGATCGCCCAGTTCTTCGTGAACGTGCCCTTCATGCTCAGGATCATGAGGTCGACCTTTGAGGGGATCAGCCCCAGGTATGAGCACGTGGCCAGGACCCTGGGGTGCACCGACGCCCAGGCGATATTGAGGGTGACCCTGCCCATGGCCTCAAACGGCCTTCTCGCAGGGTCGGTGATCACCTGGTCGAAGGGGATCGGCGAGTTCGG
>DAINAQ010000013.1:0-2057 GCA_036733325.1 Methanothrix sp. | reverse complement strand
ACGGCCTTCTCGCAGGGTCGGTGATCACCTGGTCGAAGGGGATCGGCGAGTTCGGGGCGGTTCTGATGCTCGCAGGGGCGACGAGGATGAGAACTGAGACCCTGCCCACATCCCTCTTCCTGAACATGTCCTGCGGAAGGCTGGACGAGGCCATCTCAGCGGCGACGATCCTGATACTGGTATCGGTGGTCTCCCTGTACGTATTCGAACGGCGGTTTGGAGGCCTGCGCCATTTCTAGGAGGCGGTAAGGGTTGCTGAGGATCGAAAAGGTCTCCGCGAATCTGGGCGATTTCGTCTTGAGGGAGGTCTCCCTGGAGGTGGAATCCGGCGAGTATCTGGTCATAATCGGACCCACCGGCTCGGGCAAGACGATCCTCATGGAGACGGTGGCGGGGATCCGCTCTCCAAATGAGGGGAGGATCTTCTTGGACGGTCGAGAGATCACCAGAGAGGTTCCAAGAAACCGGAAGGTCTGCATGGTCTACCAGGACTTGATGCTATTTCCTCACCTCTCGGTGAAGGAGAACATCGCCTTCGGACTGAGGGTGAGAAAGGCGCCCTCTGACGAGATCGAGAAGAAGGTGAATGAGGTCTCGGAGCTTCTGGGGATCTCGCATCTTCACCACCGTATGCCGGAGACGATGAGCGGGGGAGAGAAGCAGAGGGTTGCGATGGCCAGGGCGATGGTCATGGAGCCGGCGTTGCTGCTCCTGGATGAGCCTCTGAGCGCCCTGGACGGGGTGACCCGAAAAAAGCTCCGGCGAGAGCTGAAGAGGATTCATCAGGTTTACGACACCACCATAATTCACGTCACCCACAACTTCGAGGAGGTCTTCTCCCTCGCCGATAGGGTGGCGGTGATGAACGGGGGCGAGATCGTCCAGGTGGGGACCCCGGAGGAGATCTTCAGAAGGCCCAAGTGCGAGATGATCGCCAACTTCGTCGGGGTCGAGAACATCTTCAGGGGTGTGGCATCAAAGAGCCGAGGCCTTTTAGAGATCGAGGTGGACGGCCTGAAGATAGCGTCGGCCACGTCCTGGAACGGCAACGGAGATGGAAATGGAGGTGCTGATTCGAGGAATGTCGTGGCTCTCCGAGAAGGGCAAGAGGGCAGAGAGGTCTTCGCCTCGGTCCGGTCCGAGGACATACTGCTATCCAAGGCCCCACTCGAATCCAGCGCGCGAAACTCCTTTGAGGGAAGGGTCCAGGAGATCGCCGACGGCGGGACGATGGTCAAGGTGTGGGTGGACGTGGGAATCCCCTTCATGGCGACGCTGACCCGTCGGGGATGCGAGGAGATGGACCTGGCCGAGGAGGACCACGTTTATCTGACCTTCAAGGCGACGGCAGTGCACGTCTTCTGATGGTCGAAGGAGTACCCGGCGGCCGTCTGGCCCGGCGGCGTGGGGAAACGGGGCGGCCCGCGTCGAGGGGATCCGTTCGAGTATTTCCCGGGAGGTCCGGGGGTTACGAAGACATCTTGCTTGTCTCAGCTACGCCGGAGATTTGCTCCGAGATGAGAGTCTATCCCATCAAATCAAAAGGTTCCATGAGGTCTCTCTTGCAGATGCCAGCAAATCATTCGCCAACAAAATAATTTTAAGGATAAAGATCCCACCTTGGGTCATGTGTCCAGAAAATCCTGGTGGTGAGATCCTGACCATAGAAAAACAGATCCTGGACCGGCTGGATGATCAGCAAAGATGGTACAGCAGCAAGAGCAGATGGAATCAGAAATGCTTCAAGCGGCTCAAGACCATTGAGATCATCGCCGCCGCCCTCATACCCTTCGCCGCAGGGCTCCGGGCCGATCCGATGATCACCGGCGGCCTGGGCGTGATCGTGGTCATTCTGGAGTCGTTGCAGGGGCTCTACCAGTTCCAGCAGAACTGGACCAGCTACCGATCCACCTCCGAGAGGCTGAAGCACGAGAGGTTCCTCTGGCTGGCCAGGGCCGGGCCCTACAAAGATCCCGACAACCCCACCCTCGAAGCTCTCTTTGCCGAGAGGGTCGAGGCGCTGATCTCCACCGAGCACGCGAAGTGGGTCAGCTATC
>DAINAQ010000012.1:0-18178 GCA_036733325.1 Methanothrix sp. | reverse complement strand
CCCATCAGGCGAGCCAGCGGATCGAGGGGGCCATCCGGGAGGCGGTCCCCAACGTGGACCGGGTCCTGATCCACTACGAGCCCCGCCCCCGTACCCACCTCCGGTACGCCGTCGCCCTGGCCGACCTGGAGGGGAAGATCAGCCACCACTTCGGGGAGTCCCCCTACTTCGCCCTGGTCGACTTCAACCTCAAAGAGCGGCGGGTGGAGGAGCAGATGATCGTCACAAATCCCTTCAAGGATCTGGAGAAGGGGAAGGGGCTGAAGGTCGCAGGCCTTCTCCTCTCCAAGAAGCCCGACGTCGTGGTGGCGGGGGAGAGCCTGGAGGGGAAGGGTCCCGGCTACGCCCTGGCCGAGGCCGGGGTCGAGACGGTCAAAACCGAGGCCGAAAGTCTGCGGGAGGTGGTGGCGGGGATGACGGCTGATGACACCGGCAATTGAGACTCCGGAACCAATACACCAGCACTTAAGCAAAATCTTTTTCGGCATCGGATCCGAACGGCAGATTATGAACGATTCGGAAATGAGGAAAAAATTAATGGCGGGGGAAATTCCCCCCGCCGCAACTCGGACCCGCGATCTAGAAGTTGCCCGCCTCGATGACCGACCAGGTCGTACGCCAGTTATTGTAAGTCCTTAAGGCCGCGATGTTCCCGCTGCCGTCGGTGGTGTAGAACTCGCCCTGCCCTGCAGAGGGATCGTAGAAGAGGAGGTCGGTGTAGCCATCGCCGTTGAAGCTTCCTGGAACGATCATCGACCAGGTCGTACGCCAGTTATTGTAAGTCCTTAAGGCCGCGATGTTTCCGCTGCCGTCGGTGGTGTAGAACTCGCCCTGCCCTGCAGAGGGATCGTAGAAGAGGAGGTCGGTGAAGCCGTCGCCGTTGAAGTTTCCGGGGATGATCATCGACCAGGTCCGGCGCCATCCATTATGAGATTGTAGGAGCGCGATGTTGCCGCCCCCATCCGTCGAATAGAACTCGCCCTGCCCGGTGGCTGGATCGTAGAAGAGGAGATCGGTGTAGCCGTCGCCGTTGAAGTTGCCTGGAACGATCGTCGACCAGGTCCTGCGCCAGTTATTGTAAGTTCTCAGGGCCGCGATGTTCCCGCTGCCGTCGGTGCTGTAGAACTCTCCCTGCCCGGTGGCCGGATCGTAGAAGAGGAGGTCGGTGTAGCCGTCGCCGTTGAAGTTGCCTGGAACGATCGTCGACCAGGTCGTACGCCAGTTATTGTACGTCCTCAAGCCCGCGATATCTCCGCTCCCGTCGGTGCTGTAGAACTCTCCCTGGCCAGAGGTCGGATCGTAGAAGAGTAGGTCGGTGTAGCCGTCGCCGTTGAAGCTTCCGGGCACGATCATCGACCAGGTCGTGCGCCAGTTATCGTAAGTTCTCAAGCCCGCGATGTTTCCGCTGCCGTCGGTGGTGTAGAACTCGCCCTGGCCGGCGCTCGGATCGTAGAAGAGGAGATCCGACTGCCCAAGGGCACCGTTCAGGCAGAACGCCGAAATAATGCAGACTGTTGCGATCATCATCCGTCTCATTTATCCCACCTCAAAATCCTCTCGGTTATCATTCAATTGAAATAAAATGGGATGTTCGGATATAAATAGCTTGGTTTTGATATATTTTTCGAGGAAGTTGTGTGGCTGACGAGATATGTTGATAAGCGACTCTGCATGAAAAAGAGTGAAGCTGAGGCTCAGACCTGCCACCCCAGCATATCGAGAGCCTCTGCCGCAGCTGCTCGGACGTCCGCGTCCTCGTCCCCGAGGGCATCGACGAGGTGATCGATCGCCCTCGGATCGCCGATTTTGCCTAGAGCTTCTGCGGCTGCCGCTCTGACATTCGAGTCCTCGTCTCTGAGGGCCTCGATCAGAGGATCGACCGCCCTGGGATCGCCGATATCGCCGAGGGCCCAGGTAGCCTCATCTCGGATCCAACAATGTCCATGCTCAAGGACCTCGATGAGAGGGTCTGTCGCTCTGGGGTCGCCTATATGGCCGAGGGACAATGCAACCCACATTCCGCACCTTGAGTTCTGAAATTGGCATTTTTACTGCTATCGATTTGTAATATTAAATTTAATAACTTTAATTTATCAAGTTATTTTAATTTGTTTATGTTGACATTATGTTGATTATCCTTGCAACGTGACATGGTGAGATATTCGCTCATATGGAGTCGGAAATATGCGGACATAATATTAATGTAGATGAATATCAAAATTTATAATTATATTAGTGGAATCGCTAGCAAGCAAAATACTCGATTTAGGAAGTTAAGGTGCGAAATGTGGGATGCAACCATGCCTCGGACATTTTTGGATGAATCGTTCAATTCCAGGATCAGGTGAGGGACGGCTCGCGGGTCGTCCATCTCGCCGAGGGCCCAGGCAGCATACCATCGGACCATCCAGTACGAGTCGTTTAACGCAATGATAAGGCTCTCAACTGCTCTCGGATCGCCTATTGAGCCGAGCGCCTTTGCAGCTTCACTTCGAACGTCTCGATCCGAATCGTTTAATGAATGGATCAGAGGGGCGACGGCTCGCGGGTCTTCAATCTTGCCGAGGGACAAGGCGGCCTCGCTTCGGAGATCGCTATCTGAGTCGTTCAATTCCTGGATAAGAGAAGCGACAGCTTGTGGGTCTTTTATCTCCCCGAGAGCCCATACGGCCCTTAATCGAACATTGCCGGATGAGTCGTTCAATGTCAGAATCAGGGGCGCTACAGACGGCTCGCCTATTTCGGCGAGTGCCTCAGCAGCGGCAAATTGAAATGCCAATGACGAGTCATTCAATACCACAATTAGGGGGACGACGGCCCGTGGGTCGCCTATATTACCGAGAGCAGATGCAGCATCCATTCTGACATAGCTATCTGAATCATTCAAGGACACAATCAAAGGATTTACGGCTCGTGGGTCGCCGATATCGCCGAGAGCCGTTGCAGCATACCTTCGAACATAACTATCAGAATCGTTCAATGCCAGAATTAAAGGATCAACGGCTTGCGGGTTGCCTATTGAGCCTAGCCCCCAAGCAGCCAAACCTCGAACAACTTCATCCGGATCGTTCAATGCCTGGATCAGAGGAGAGAATGCTCGTGGGTCGCCTATTTTTCCAAGCGACTTCGCAGCCGCAGCTCGGGCACCGCTATTTGAGTCGTTCAATGCCAGTATTAAGGGATCGACAGCGCGGAGGTCGCCGATATCGCCGAGCTCCCTTGCAGCCCACTTTCTAACATCGCTATCTGAGCTATTCAATGCCAGGATCAGGGAAGCGACAGCGGGCTCACCTATACCGACAAGTGCCGCTGCAGCCAGCATTCGGACGTTTATATCTGAGTCGTTCAGTGCCACCATCAGGGGATCGACGGCTCGTGGGTCGCCAATAATGCCGAGAGCCCATGCGGCGCTCCATCGGATTGTGCTATTTTTATCGTCCAATGCATGGATCAGGGGGGCAACAGCAGGCTCGCCTATCTCGCCGAGCGCCTCTGCCGCCTTCCCTCTGACATTGTTTTCTGAGTCGTTCAATGCCAGGATAAGAGGGGTTACAGCCCGATCATCGCCTATCTTTCCGAGCGCCTCTGCAGCTTTCTCTCTGACGTTGCTTTCTGAATCGTTCAACGACTGGATCAGGGGAGAGACGGCTCGATGATCGCCTATCTTTCCGAGCGCCTCTGCAGCTTTCTCTCTGACGTTGCTTTCTGAGTCGTTCAACGACTGGATCAGGGGAGAGACGGCTCGATGATCGCCTAACCAGCCTAGCGCCTGTGCAGCATAACTTCGGACCGCGCTATTTGAATCGTCCAATGCCAGGATCAGCGGTGGGACGGCTCGCGGGTCGCCCATATCGAAAAGCTCACCTGCAGCCCCACTTCGGACACGGCTATCGCTATCATTCAATGCCTGGATTAGGGGATCAACGGCTAACGGATAGCCGATCTGACCAAGCGCTATCACAGCGCAATATCGAACATCGCTATCTGAGTCATTCAATGCCAGAATCAGTGGAGAAACGGCTCGAGGTACTCCTACTCCTATTTCTCCAAGCGACCATACAGCCTTCCGCCTGACATCGCCATCCGAATCATTCAATGCCACGATAAGGAGATCGACGGCTCTTGGATCATTTATATAGCCTAATGCCCCTGCAGCTGCTTGTCGAACATCGCTATCTGAGTCGTTCAATGTCACGATAAGGGGATCAACGGCTCGCCCGTCGCCTATCTTTCCGAGCGCCTCCGCAGCCTTCTCTCTGATGTTGCTTTCTGAGTCGTTCAATGCTTGGATAAGAGGGGAGACGGCTCGAAGGTCGCCGGTATCGCCAAGCTCCTCTGCAGCCCGCATTCTTGCCCCCTGGTCGTCATTCTTCAGATCTGATATGAGATCGTCCACTTCGTCAGCCACGGCCGCGGACAAAAGCGCCGTGAGCACAAAAAAGCATGAAATCAGCTTTGAATACATCTCACCACCTCGAAGAAAAGGGAGGGAGAGGCTACTCCACCCGAAAAACCTCCAGCGCTTCTGTTGTCGCGTCTCGGACATCCTTATTCTCATCTTTTCGGTCTGCAGAGGTGAGGGGATCGATCGCCCTCAGATCACCGATTTCACCTAGAGCCTCTGCCGCAGCTGCTCGGACGTCCGCGTCCTCGTCCCCGAGGGCATCGACGAGGTGATCGATCGCCCTCGGATCGCCGATCTCACCGAGGGCCGTTGCGGTCGCCGCTTTGACATACGAGTCCTCGTCTCCGAGAGCTTCGATAAGAGGATCAACAGCCTCCAGATAGCCGATATTGCCCAGAGCCTTTGCAGCCTCCGCCCGGACATCTCTGTCATCGTCCCCGAAAGCCAGCATCACCCGGTCGAAATACTCCGGTCTTCCCAGTTTCACCAACGAACTTGCAGCATACAATCGGACTTTCCAGTCCTTATCTTTCAGAGCGTCGATGAGAGGATCAACTGCTCTTTGGTCACCGATCTCGCCGAGAGCCTCTGATGCAGCGGCCCGTACGGATTCATCCCCATCTTTCATGGCCAGGATCAGTGGATCGACAGCTCGCGGATCGCCTATCTCGCCGAGAGCCAGAGCAGCCCTAGATCGGACCCACCAATCCTCATCTTCGAGGGCCCCGATGAGAGGATCGACCGCCCTGGGATCGCGGATATCGCCGAGCGCCTGTGCTGCAGCTCCTTGGATATCTTTATCCGAGTCGTTCAATGCCAGAATCAGAGGACCAATCGCTCGGGGGTCGCCTATATCGCCGAGAGCCCCTGCAGTCCATATTCTGTCACTGCTATCTGAATCGTTCAAAACCGCGATGAGGGGTTCTACGGCACGGGAATCGCCTATATCACCGAGCGCTCTTGCAGCCCATATTCGGACCCATGTATCAGAGTCGTTCAATGCCAGAATCAGCGGATCTACAGCTCGCGGATCTCCTATATAGGCAAGGGCCCCCGCGGCCCCCCTTCGGACATCGCCGTCCGAATCATTCAACGCTAGATTAAGCGGATCGACGGCCCGAGGGTCGCCTATATGGCCGAGAGCCCATGCAGCCCCACTTCGGACATTGCTATTTGAATCTTGCAGCGCCATTATCAATGGATCGACGGCAGGCTCACCTATCTCGCCGAGTGCCAATATGGACTCGTCTATGACAAAGCTATTTGAATCGTTCAAAGCCAGGATCAGAGGTTCGATGGCCCGCGGATCACCTATATCTCCGAGAGCCCGCGCGGCCACCCTCCGGACATTGCTATCTGGGTCGTTCACTGCCAGGAAGGTGGGAACGCCCCCTACATAGCCGAGAGGCAGTGCAGCCCAGGTTCGGAGATCAGCATCTGAGTCGCCTAATGCCATGATTAAGGGTTCAACGGCTCGTGGATCGCCTATTTCGCCGAGCGCTCCTGCAACGCCCATTCGAACGGCGATATCCGAGTCGTTCAATGACAAGATAAGTGGATCGACGGCCTTCGGATCGCCTATCTCTCCTAGAGACGTTGCAGCATACCTCCGGATATTGCTGTCCGAATCATTCAACGCCAGGATGAGGGGGTCGACGGCTTGCTGGTCGCCTATCTCGCCGAGCGCCCATGCCGCCCTACTCCGGGCACCGCTATTCGAGTCGTTCAATGCCCGTATCAGAGGAGCTACGGCCCGTGGATCTCCCATCGAGCCGAGCCCCCAAGCAGCCGCACCTCGAACCACTCCGTCCGGGTCGTTCAATGCTTGGATCAGAGGAGAGACTGCCCGAAGATCGCCGATTTCTCCAAGCGATCCCGCAGCCGTACCTCGAACAACTCCATCAGAGTCGTTCAATGCCTGGATCAAGGGAGAGAAGGCGGCAGGGTCACCTATTTCGCCGAGCGCCCGTGCGGCTCCTGTTCGGAGATTGCTATCGGAGCCGTTCAACGCCTGGATCAGGGGGTAGACAGCCCTGGAATCGCCTATATCGCCAAGCACTCCTGCTGCTCTGCTTCGGACATTGCTGTCCGAGTCGTTCAGCGCCAGGATCAGCGGAGCGACGGCTGGCTCTCCCATGTAGTCCAGCACTTCCGCAACCTCACTTCGTACAGTGATATCCGAGTCGTTCAACGCCCGGATCAGGGGGTCGACGGCGCGAGAGTCTCCAATTTTTCCGAGCGCCTCGACAGCTCTACCTCGCACATAGCAATTTGAGTCGTTCAATGCCAAGATCAAGGCATCGGTGGCTTCAGGGTCTTCTATCTCTCCAAGCGACCAAGCGGCCCATCCTCGGACCAACCAGTCAGAATCATTTAGTGCGAGGATCAGCGGAGTGACGGCGGCCGGGTCGCCGATATCTCCAAGAGCCATTGCAGCCCAATATCGGACATTTTTGTCCGGGTCGTTCAATGCCAAAATCAGAGCGTCGACGGCTCGCTTGTCTCCTATTTCATAGAGAGCCTCTGCAGCCTGTCGTCGAACGTTGCTTTCCGAGTCATTCAAAGCCAGGATCAGAGGATCGACGGCTCGTGGATCGCCTAATTCACCTAGCATCCCTGCAGCATAACTTCGGACCCCAGTATCTTCACCCTTCAGATCTGAAATGAAATCGTCCACATCATCGGCTTCTGATGACGTCGTCAGAGCCAGAAGCAACAAAAATGCCAAAATCAATTTGGATCCCGCATTGACAACTCTCATGAAAAACAGAATTGGTCTCTACTCATTAAATATGTTTCGGCGAGATTGCCTTGCTATGAACTCGAAGCATCCCTGCGATATCTTCGCTTTCTCTGGCTACTTTCTCCGAAATATCTTTGATAACAATTCCCCGTCTCCTTACCCACCGCCTCCAAACCCTTAACTCCCCCTCTCCCCTACCCCCGACCCAGCGATGACCGAAGACCCCTCGCAGAAGATGGCGGCCCTGGCGGCGGCGGCCACCAGCTCCTTTCTCACACCCTTCATGGGCTCCTCGGTGAACATCGCCCTCCCCGCGATCGGCGAGGAGTTTGGCCTGGACGCGGTGACCCTCAGCTGGGTGGCGACCTCGGCGGTCCTGGCGGCGGCGATCTTCCTTGTCCCCTTCGGACGGCTGGGAGATATCCACGGTCGGAAGAGGGTCTTCACCTGTGGGGTCTTCACGTATACCGGTTCCGCCCTTCTCTGCGCCCTGGCCACCTCGGCCCCGATGCTCATCGCCTCCCGGTTCACCCAAGGGATGGGCGGGGCGATGATCTTTGGGACGGGGACCGCCATCCTCACCTCCGCCTTTCCCGCCCGGGAGAGGGGGAAGGCCCTGGGGGTGAGCGTCGCCGCCGTCTATCTCGGCCTCACCTTGGGGCCGTCCCTGGGCGGCTTTCTCACCTTCCACTTCGGCTGGAGGGCGGTCTTTCTGTCGAATTTGCCCGTCGGCCTGATGGTGCTGCTTTTGGTCGCCTTCCGGCTCAAAGGCGAGGTGGCCGAGGCCCGGGGGGAGAAGTTCGACATATTCGGATCGGCCCTCTACTGCGGAGCGCTGATGGCGACGATCTACGGCTTCTCTCGGCTCCCGGATGGCGTAGGCATCGGGCTGATCTCCATCGGCCTTCTGGGGATGGCCGCCTTCGCCCTCCTGGAATCGGGGAGGGAGAGCCCCCTCCTGGAGGTCGGCCTCTTCCGGCGTAACAGGACCTTCGCCTTCTCCAACCTCGCCGCCCTGATCAACTACAGCGCCACCTTCGGGGTGGGATTTCTTCTCAGCCTCCACCTCCAGTACGTCAGAGGCCTCTCCGCCCAGGAGGCCGGGCTCGTCCTCATAGCCCAGCCCCTGCTGATGATCTTCGTCGCCCTCATCTCGGGCGCGCTCTCCGATCGGATCAGACCCTCTAACCTTGCAGGGATGGGGATGGCCCTGACGACGGTCAGTCTTCTGACCTTCATCGACCTCGGACGGGATACGTCCATCGGCTCGATTCTGGCGAGCCTTGGGATCCTGGGGCTCGGGGTCGGCCTCTTCTCTTCACCCAACGCCAACGCGGTCATGAGCTCCGTTCCGCCCCGGTTCTACGGGGTCGCCTCATCGACCCTGGGGACGATGAGGCTCTCGGGCCAGATGCTGAGCATGGGGATGGTGATCCTGGTCTTCTCCCTCTTCATGGGGCAGGTCGCCATCTCCGCCGAGAGCATCGACATGTTCATCAGAAGCGCCCAGGCCACCTTTTTAGCCTTTGCGATTTTGTCTTTTGGCGGGATCTTGGCCAGCGTGGCCGGAGGGGGCGAGGTAGAGAAAGATCCCGCCGGACCGAGCTCGAAGGGGTGACGGTTTTTGAGGTGGTCGGAAGCGATCGAGGCGGTGGGGTTGGGGACTTGATCCGGGTTCGGTTCAGATCTCGATGATGGATGTAAATCGATGACCTGCCAATTTAGACAATAACCGCGCAACCTTGAAATAGATGGTCGCATATATCGGGTATTCAGAACAAACAACCATACGATCTGCGAGATTCGAGGTTCTACATTCCCCAGGATGATCAATCGATCAGCGAAGAGATCCAGAACCTCGCAAGATAAAGAGAAGGAAATTGGAAATATAGTAACCGTTGAGGAAGTCTTCAAATGAAAGTCTGCATTACAGCAGCCGGTCCCGGCCTTGACGCCCCCCTCGACCCAAGGTTCGGACGATGTGCCTACTTCGTAGTCGTGGACGCCGAGACGATGGAGGCAGAATCGATATCGAACACCAGCGCGAGCGCTGCCAGCGGCGCTGGGATCCAGGCGGCCCAGACCATCGCCAACGCCGGAGCCGGCGCCCTGATCACGGGTAACATCGGCCCCAACGCCGCCGAAACCCTCAAGGCCGCAGGGATCAAGGTCTACCTCGCCCCCGGAGGAAGCGTAAGAGATGTGGTGGAGAGGTTCAAGAGGGGTGAGCTCTCCGAGACCTCTTCCCCCTCGGTCCAGGCCCATTCGGGGATGGGCACCGGCGGCGGGATGGGTCGGGGCGGCGGCCGAGGCACAGGCCGTGGTGGCGGTCGCGGCGGCGGAAGAGGGCAGGGCGGTCAAAACTGGTGATGCAAGATGAAAGTAGCAGTTCCAACCATGGGAGATCAGGGTCTTGATGAGCTGATATGCGCCCACTTTGGGCGCGCCGAGACCTTTACCATAGTCGACCTCGACTCCGGTGACGTCGAGGTGATCAAAAATACCAGCGAGCACATGGGAGGCACCGGCCTTCCCCCCGAGCTGATCTCCGCCAGGGGCGCTCATGTGATGCTGGCGGGAGGTCTTGGGCCCAAGGCGGTCCAGATGTTCGAAGGGTACGGGATCGAGGTCTTCGTCGGGGCGACCGGCACGGTCAGAGACGCCATCGCCGACTGGAAGGAAGGGTACCTGGAAGAGGCCACCGACGAGAACGCCTGCAGAGAACACCGGCACTGATCGGCGTTCGAAGCCGCCGAGGGGGCGAGGAAGCCCCCTTTTGGGGCGAACATCTTTTTTAATGGCAAGATGAGAGCTGTCAACGGGAATCCTAAAATCATATCAGGATATATCGATTCATATCAGGATATCGATTCATATCTGGACATATAGATTTTTTCGGGCCAGTGGTGATTTAGATTGGACCATGAGGAAAGCGGCCAGGATTTGATGAAGATCGAAGAGCTGACCAAGGCGCTCTACTCTTGCATCTCCTTCCGGAAGGGAGAGCGTCCCGACTTCGTGCGGCTGAGGAGCCTCTTCATCGAGAAGGGCATCTTGATCAACAACAACGACGACCCCCTGATCTTCACCATCGACTTGTTCGTGGATGCCATCGATTATCAGATCTCCGCCGGGAGCCTAAAATCTTTCAGCGAGGAGGAGGTCGCCGAGAGGACCGAGATCTTCGGAAATATCGCCCACCGGTTCAGCACCTACGAGGCCAGGTTCGACCCCGACGACGAAGAGCCTCTAGCCGTAGGGATAAACAGCATCCAGCTCGTAAAAGTCGGAGAATCGTGGCTTGTGAGCTCCATCGTCTGGAACGACGAGAGGGAGGGCCGGAGGATTCCAGAAAAGTATAATCGAGGCTGAACGGCTCATCAGAGAAGTATCCGAACCCTGAAAGACTTGTGGTTGGACGGAAAATTAGGATGACCAGGTGGGAAGTTGAAGGGGCGAGGTCAGATCTCCATCGTGTCCCCGTCCCTCCCCATCTGACAGACGGGGCAGACGTCCTTCTCCTCGTTCAGCTCTCTGGTGGCCATGGCCAGGACGGTGGCGTTGGCGATGTTCCCGGCGATGAGGAGAGCGGCTCCGATCTCGTCGTCGGTGATCCCCATCCTTTTTGCGATCCTCAGGTGGAGCTTGAGACAGTGGCTGCACCTGATCGCCGCGGCGACGGCGATGGAGATCAGCTCCTGGGTCTCCGGGTCCAGAGCCTGAGAGCTTCTGATGATGGCGTTGTTATGAAGGATCTTGGTGACCAGAAGCTCGGGCTTATCCTTCATGAACCGAAATATGTAGGGCACTTCGCCATAGGCCTTCTCGATGGAGGCGAGCATATCCTCCGCCGTCTGTTCTGCGCCTTTCTCTAAAACCCGTTCCAGATCGTCTTCGAAGCTCATAAGCTCGTACCCCATCTAAACCACAAAGCCGGTCTCCGAGGTGGGCAATATCCGGACGAGTATATAGCTCTTCATCCTGGAGGGCATCACCTTGGCGATCTCCCCCAGGGTTACGCCCTCATCGAAGGTCACCCCCTCCACCGCCTCGTGGTACTCCTCAAAAGGCAGCTTTATCCTCAGGCCGTTGAGGTTCAAGGCTATCGGGAGCGGCGATAGAGATGCCGTTACGTCGGGGACCTGCTCCCTCACCACCTCCATCACCCTGGGTGGGGTGGTGGTGAGGGGGTCTTTTGAGATCTGCGCCCGGACGCTGTCCAGGGCTCTGCCCACGGCCGCAATGATGTTGTCCAGGCTTCCGATCTCCGTCGCCTTTCGAGACCGATGGGCTATCCTGCCCACGTTTGCGACGTACTCGAAGGCGTAGGGGAGATCCTCCTTCTTCATCTCGGGACCACCGGTGACGATGACGGGGATGGTGAGGGTTCGATAGAGGTGCTCTTTTTTGAGGATGCAGTCGGCGAAGTTGCCGAAGGTGAAGACCACGGCGTCGTGCTCGTTGATGAGGGCGGTCTCATACTCATCGATCTGGGCGATCTCCCTCGCCACCCCCCGACCCATACCGATCATGTTGCTCTTGGCCCCGTTTCTCCTCAGGTACTCGGCCACGTCGCAGGCGGGGTGGGGGAGGTGATGGATGGCCAGGGTGGGGGTGACCACAGCGATCTCCGTCCCGGCCAGGGGGGCTCTTTCGAGCTTTCCCTTGAGCTCCTTGGTCAGAGCCTGCAGGACCGGCATGTCCTGGTGAGGCACCAGCATCAGAAGGATCACCTCACTCTGGGTGACGTTCTTCTGGAGGAGGTAGCCCCCCAGGTCCTCGATCAGCTCGGTCACCAGATCGTGCTTGTAGACGCCGCCGGTGAACATCACGGGATCAAGCATTTTGCATACCCCCGATCTTCTCTTTCGCCTCCGCGATCAGTTCGGGCGTTATCGTCTCCTCCGCCGCCAAAAAGAAGAAGCCATCTTTGCCCATCTCGTTCCTCCGGTTCCTGAACCCCTCGGGAGCTATCCGGACCAGGGCGTCCATCAGGTCTCTCCTGAACTCGGTCTCCAGGTCCGCCACCACCAGCTCTTCAGGGGACCGATCCGACAAGACCACCAGGACGTTCCTGTCGGGTTGCTCCACCTTCTCCCGGCCAAAGGCGCCCCAGAGGACCCGGATGAGGCTTGCCATGTGCTCCTCGTCCTCCACGGTGATCTGATACCCGCCCTCCGTCGGCACCAGGTCGCCGACGTCCCTGACCCTCAGGGGCGGCTGCTTTCCCCGGATCATCCCCAAGACGGCGAAGTAGGGGGTATCGATGTTGACGTAGACGTAAAGCCTCCCTATCGACCTGATCAGTCCCAGATCCTGGAGGATGTCCATGATTATCTCCCTGTACTTATCGGCCCCGTAATCCTCGCCGGGCATCTGGATCTCGAAGACCTCGAGGGGGTCCATCTCCATCTCAATCCTCCAGGAGGCCCGAGACGAGGAGGCTCGCTCCGACGCAGCCGATGTACTGGGCGTATTCGGGAACCATCACCTTGAGGCCGAGGAGCTGCTCCATGGCCCTGGGGAGCCCCTCGATCAGGGCGGTCCCTCCCACCATGATCACCGGCTCCTTCACCTCCACCTCCTGGAGTTGCTGCTCGAAGACCTGCTCTGCAACGCTGTGGCAGGCGGCCATGGCCACGTCCTCGGGGCTGCTCCCCGCGGAGAGGCTGTTGACCAGGGACTGGGTTCCGAAGACGATGCAGTAGCTGTTCATGGATACCTTCTCATGGTCTCCCTTCAGGGCCAGCTTCCCCAGTTCGGTTATATCGACCCCGAGACGCCGCGCGGTCAGCTCCAGGAACCTGCCGGAGGCACCGGCGCAGATGCCACCCATGGTGAAGGTTCCCGGGATCCCGTCCTGAACCGATATCGCCTTGTTGTCCATTCCGCCGATGTCTATCACCGTAGCTGCACCCTTCTGGGCGTCGGCCAGAAAGACCGCGCCCTTGGAGTTGACGGTGATCTCCTCCTGGATCAGCCTCGCTCCGAACTCTTTTCCCACCAGGTGGCGGCCATAGCCGGTCGTCCCCAGACCCTCGATCTCGCTTCGAGTGACCCCGGCAGACTCCAGGGCCGCGTTGTAGGCGGCCTCGGCGCTCTTGAGAACCTCGGTGGTGGGAACCCAGCCCGTCCCGATCACCTGGTTGTCCCTCATCACCACCGACTTGGTGGTCGTCGATCCCGAATCGATCCCCGCGGTGAGCCCCTTCTGTCTCTCCCGAGATAAGAGTCCCTTGAACTTGGCCGTGGTGACCAGGGCCTCCATCCGGGTGAGGAGGGTCTCGGCCGTGGTCCTCTCGGTGAAGGAGTAGCTGAGGACGGGGATTCTGGAGTTCTCGTGAACGTACTTTCGGAGCTCGCTTCGAACTATGGCTCCTTCGGCGCAGCGGAAGCAGGTGGCCACGAAGACGGCGTCGGCGAGGTCGGGGTTCTCCACGATCCGGGTGGCCCTGGCCATGGCCAGGTTCAGGTCGCCGCTGGCCACCTCGATCCCGAACCTCTCCTCCACGTTTCGGACGTCGTCCAGGGAGACCTCGGGGAAGACCAGCTCCGCTCCCACCATCTGGGCCGCCTTCTCCAGCTCCTGCTGCACGCCGCTGTACTCGGGGCCGCAGGAGAGTTGGGCTATCCTGATCAACTCAACCCCTCCAGAAACTCCCGGATTTCGTGGACAAAACGCCTTGCACCAGGCTCGTCTGCGGGATATTCGAGCTCCAGGATGGGGATTCGCTTCGTCCGGAGGAGAAAGCGGGTCAGCTCGTTGGTCCTGGCACAGCCGGTGCACCCCAGGGTGCAGCGGTCGTTCAGTATTATGATGGCCGCGTCCGCCTCCTCGATCATCGGTCCCAGGAGGGCCATCCTTCCCCTGACGCCGGAGGGGACGTCGACGGCGGCATATTTCAGCCCCTTCTTGGGGTCCTCCGGGGTTATGTTCAGGGGGGGTGATTCGAGACTGGGCGTATTGACCTTCTTTCTGACCTCTTTTGATACCACCAGAGCCTCATGACCCGTCCTCTCGACGAGGTCTGAGAGGATCATGCTGGTGGGAGGGTAAACCATGACTTTAACCATGAACCAACCTCAGGAAAACTCCTCTTCAATCATCTCTTCCAGCTCCTCCGAGCCGGGGCGCTTCCGGGACGCGGCCTCGGGCGGAGCTTCTTCTCCCCTCGCCTCGGAGGCGAGCCCACGGGATATAAGTGGGAGGAGCTCGGACTCGTACTGCATCATGTAGAAGCCGGGCCTCGCTCCGCCTCCCCGGTGACCTCTGCACCTCCTGGGATCTCCCGGAGGAAAGCCCCGATCTTTGATGAAGATGTTGCTCTGGTCCATCGCCCTGATCTCCTCGACCGTAGCCTTGATGTCCTCCTCCTCGCCGTCGATGATGACCCCAAAGCAGGTCTCTTTGATGTTGATCTCTCGGCCGAGCTCGTAGATCTTGAGAGCGATGTCGGAGGGGAGCACGTCGGAGTCCTGACCTGTGATCACGTACTTGGTCACCTTCACCTATCGCACCTCCAGAACGTAAACGGTCTCTTCCTCCTTGACGTCCCTGAGCTTTTCCAGGTCGAGGATCCGACCGACGATGTTCGTGGCCAAAAACTTCTCTCCCGAGGGCCCGTACTTGGGATCGTCTTCCAGCTTCACCCCTACCAGGCCGGCGTTCCTGGCGGCCTGGTTGGTGACGCCTATCTCTCCGGCCCTGACCAGGTCTGATGGCTTGTTCTCGGGGAGGATCTCCTTGTAGCTGGTGGCCGCGATCACCGGCTTGAAGAGGACGGTGTTCTCGTAGACGAAGTAGACGGGCAAAGGTCCAACGGGCTTCTCTTTCAGGCCCACCACGTGCCTGAAGTAATCCAGAGTCTTGGGGGCGAGGTGGTCGTAAAGCTCGATCGCTACCATCCGGTCGGCGGAGATCGAATGGACCCTGACCTTCCCCTCCTTGAGGATCTGCATGGTGGTGACCGGCCTCTGCTCCACCACCACAGCGTCGTCGCCGGAGTAGCCCTCGACCTCGAACTTCACCCCCCGATCGGCGGCGATCCTCTCCGCCTCCTTGAGGGAGAGGCCCATGAGCATGATCCTCTCGGGGCTGACCTTGGCCGTGAGCTTCGACCCGGGCTCGGCCAGCTTGACCAGATCCATGCCCGAGGTCACCGTCCCCACCACGGATTGGCTGGGGGTCGATGTCCGGTCCGCCTTGTAGATGAAGATCCGTCCCAAACCCCGGCCGGTGGTCCTGATGGTGACGGCCCCTTCGGCTCGCGGCTCCCGGTTCTCAAACTCGATCCGCTCGCCCAGGAGGACGTCGGAGGAGGCGTAGGAGCTGGATACGCCGTCCACCAAATAGACCCCGTCCCTGGTCGCCGCCAGGAAGAACTCGGCTCCCAGGGGGGCGTCCTCGATCAGCTCCACCTCGATTCTACTGTAGATCTCCATCCCCTCGGTGAGGGAGAGGGAGAGGTCCTGAGTCGCCATCTTGTCGGAGAGGGCCGCCCACTCCACGATCGGCTCCACTTCCAGAATCGCATCGCCGATCTCCAGCCGTCCCAGAATATCTTTTCCTCCCACCACCGAGGCGAAGACACCCCGGTTCTCGGCCGGCGCGCCGTAGGCCGCAAAGTGTCTTTTCCTGGCGAAGACGATCTGGGACTTATCGGCCTCGAAACCGCTGGCCCCGAAGATCACCTCCCACCGGTCGTACTCGCCCTCGTTTCTGGTGGGGGAGATCTCCGTTGCCACCGTCCCGAAGGCGACGGCCGCACCGTCGCTCCACCTGACCACAAGCCCCTCGATCTGGCCTACGGCCCGGTGCCAGGCATCCTGTAAACCGGTATCGAAAAGCTCTATCCTCAGCTTGCCCTTGGTGGTGTTGAGCCAGTAGGAGTTGGTCTCCAGGGCCTCCTCCTCCCGGCCCCTGACGATCCCTATGATCGCATCCTCACGGGGCTTGATTCGGGCCGCGTCCAGGGCATCCTTGAGGGTCGACCCCTCGGAGAGGGAGATCTCCGCACCATCTACAAAAACTTTCAAGTTAACTCCCCAGCATCTCCTCTTCTTCCTCTTTGGTCATGAGGGAGAGGACGCCGTCGGGCGTTCCCACGTGGACGATCTTTCCGTTCCGCATCAGGGCCGCCCGGTCGCAGACGTTCTGGACGAAGTCCATGTCGTGGCTGACGATGAGGAAGGTCTCGCCGAGCTCGTCCCTGGCGTTGAGGACGGATTTGGATACGTCTATCTTGGTGATGAGGTCCATGGTTCCCGTGGGCTCGTCCAGGACCACTATCCTGGGCTCCTTGATCAGAACCTGGGCCATGGCCACCCGGTGACGCTCTCCTTCGCTCAGCTCGTTGGGATTTTTGGTGAGGACCTTCTCCGCCTCCTCCTCACTGAAGCCCACCGTTACCAGGGTGTGGATCGCCTTCCTCTCGGCCAGCTCGAAGGGGAGGGAGAGGCCTATCGACTCGGTTAGGTTGTCGATGACGGACCGGTAGGGGTAGAGGGTGTACTCCTGGTGGAGCATCCCCATGTACTTGGTGGCCCGTCCCTTCTGGTCGGCACCTAGGACGGTCATGTCCACCCATTCGTCCCCGACCCTGCACCAGATGCCCCCAGCGGTGGGGAGGATGATCCCGTTCAGCATCTTGGAGAGGGTAGTCTTCCCCGCGCCGCTGGTCCCCACCAGGCCGAAGATCTCCCCCTCGTAGACCTCCAGGGAGACCTCGTCCACGGCCCTGACGACGCCGCGGTCGATGCTGATGTACCTCTTGGAGAGGTCTCTGCACCGGATGATGGGGGCGCCCATGTCGGTCTTCTTCCGCTCCTCCATCTTCCCGGCCATGGAGACGAACTCGGCGGCGATCTCCGAGGGTTTGCCCTGAGATACGATCGCGCCGTGGTCGAGGAGGACGGCGCGGTCCGTCAGCTCCACCATCACGTCGGGCCAGTGGCTGGTGATGATCATGGTCATGTTGAAGTCGTCGACCGCCCGGCTGATGCTCTCGTGGACCAGGTCCGCGGTCTTAGGGTCCAAGGTCCCCGAGGGCTCGTCTGCGAGAAGCATCATCGGAGACTTGGCCAGCTGCCGGGCGAGGACCACCCGCTGCTTCTCGCCGCCGGAGAGCTCCCTCGCCACGTGCATCATCCGGTGAGACATGTTGACCTCGTCCAGCAGGTCTGCCGCCCGGTTGACGCTGATGGACCCGCCGCTCGCCTCCTCTACGGCCCTCATGACGTTGACGATGACCCTCTCGTCGCCGTAGAGGGCGAAGGTCCGCTGAAGCATGATGGCTATCCTGCGAGATATATCGCGCCTCTTGGAGTCGTTGATCCCCAGAGAGACGAAATCGGCGTCGAAGGCCTCGAAGGTCCCGCCGCACTTGCAGGTGGTCCCAGCCTTGCTCGGAGGCTCGACGTGATTGCACTTGGCGCATCTGGCGACGTGATAGATCACGTTGCCGCTGATGTTCTCGAAGGGCTCAACGCCTCGAAGGACGTGCAAAAGGACGCTCTTCCCCGAGCCGCTCCTTCCCAGGATGCCGAGAGACTCACCCTCCATGATCTCCAAATTGACATCACGCAGCGCAACAACCTCGCCAAACCGCACCGTCAAGTCCCGGATCTCAATAAATGGTGTCAAATTATCCCGCCTCTAGTTGGTATTATGTACGAACTACAAACCCATCCCGAATTTAAGTTTATCCGAGACCGTCCCTCAGAGACCGATGCCGTCGTTCAATCAACGTCTATTATGCATCTCGCCCAACATGCATCTCGCCCAAACCCTTCGCAAGGTCTCCAGATCCAGGAAAGTCTCCCTTAATAACCAGACAAAGATAATCGGGGTTGATGAGATGACCTCTACCCCACTCCTCCCTTCTTGAGAAGGAATTCTTTGTCTATGTAAGACTGGTGAGCGGCCTCAAGACATTCTTTGCATACATGAAAAACTGTGTCTTTAAGGCCATGTATGGTAGCTTGCTTGGCTTTAACGGGCAACGTCTCCTTGTCGACAGCACATATTTGAC
>DAINAQ010000011.1:0-19238 GCA_036733325.1 Methanothrix sp. | reverse complement strand
CGTCGCTGGCGGCGATGTAGATGAAGAAGGCTATGACCACCAGGAGGATGCCGCCGCCGAATAGGCCCAAGAAGAACATCAAAACAGCAAAGAATTTGCCGATGTTTGCCGCCCTTCTAGTGGCCTCGACGTAGGGCATCCTGGACGCAAACCAGGCCCGAAGGACCCTTCCCCCATCCATGGGGAAGGCCGGGAGGAGGTTGAAGACCATGAGGACTATGTTGATCAGTCCCAGGGTCCAGAGAAGGGTGGTGAGGGGGTGGCCCCCGCCCAGGAGGAGGGCCGACTGGAAGCTGAGAAGGGTGCAGCCGACCCCGATGATTCCGCTGACGCTGGGACCGGCCACCGCCATCCTCGCCTCCATCCCGGGGTCTCGGGGGATGTCCTCCATCGAGGCGACGCCGCCGAAGATGTAGAGGGTGATGCTCCTGATCTTGATGCCGTAACGCATAGCGACGAAGGAGTGGCCCAGCTCGTGGAGGGCGACGCAGAGGAAGAGGAGGAGGGAGAAGGCTAAGGAGTAGGAGAGTCTGGTCGCGAAGGGCTCGACGGCTCCAAACCCGTAGGCAAATTGGCGGACCTCGCCGAAGAGGGATAGGCTGGTGGACTGAGTGAAGGTCGAAAATACGTAGGCTACGAAGGGTATGATCAGAAGGAAGGTGACGTGGAGTCTTATGGGGATTCCGGCGATCCTGCCGATCTGGAGGGCGGAGCTCATGAGCTAAAACTCATCCTGCCCGTTAATATCTTTTTTGAGGGGTTCTATCAGGACCGCTTTGGCCAGCGGCCGTCGCGGGCTCATCTCTACGAGGACCCGGTCGACTTCCTCTTCTGCTTCTTCCCTCCACACACCGGCCAGGAGGATGGGATCGCGCACACTTTGGTAGCTCCATGCTCTTTTGTAATACTCTCAATGGAAATAGTTATAACCAATCCCCTCCCACCAGCACCCTGGCGGTGACGACCCTCCCTCAGACGTCTATGATCTGTTCCCGAGGAAGCCGCCGAATCGGAGGATAGGTATCATGAAGAACGTGCCAGCTTTGGCGCTCTCATCAATTCTGTTTCTGCTTCTGGCGGTGCCCTCCATGGCCGGGGATAACACCCTCAGCATCTTCGGCAACGCCAACGGCGACGAGGTCGTGGACGAGGAGGACCTCGCCCTGGTCGAGGCGATGATCAACGGTTCAGAGATGAAGACCGAGCTCGCCGACGCGGACATCGACGGCGACGTAGACGGCGACGACCTGGCCCGGATCGAGGAGATCATCCGGGGCGATTCGACAGAGATCAACCTCATCGACTCGGTGGGGAGGGTGGTGACGGCGGAGGTCCCGGTGGAGCGGATTATCCCCCTGAACATGCGCCACGCCACCGCAGTCATCGTCCTCGGAGGCGAGGATGAGATCGTGGGGGTGGACGCCACCGTCCGGGATCGAGGGCTCTTATTCGGCGACCTCAGCGCCAGGGCTTTTGTCGGAGATACAAAGGAGCCGGACCTGGAGACGATCCTCTCCCTGGAGCCGGATCTGGTCATCACCTTCACCCATCTCGGGTCCACCGACCGGCTGGAGGAGAGCCTCCCTTCGGAGACGGCCCTGGTCCGGTTCGACCTCTCCCGGGCCGACGACCTCAAGGAGGAGATGATGGTCCTGGGCTACCTCATCGGCGATAGAGACGCGGCGAGGGGGTACCGGGATTGGTACGACCGGTATATGGGGACGGTCGAGGAGAGGGTCTCCGCCATCCCCGAGGAGGACCGGGTGAGGGTCTTCATGGAGAGGGAGAGCCCCGACCGGGAGGCCTCCGTCCGGTGGGCTTACGCCAGCGATACCGGGTACACCGACCTCTGCGATGTCGCAGGTGGCGTGAACATCGGGGAGGAGTTGATCGATTATCAGGGGGACGTCGAGGCGGAGTGGGTGATGGAGGAGAACCCCGCCGTGATCATCGGCCTCTCTTACAGCGGCGGCTACCAGGCGGAGAACGACTCCCTCCTCAGGGCCTATAGAGACGGGATCATGACCGCCCCCGGCTTCGATCTGGTGGACGCGGTAAAAGAGGGCCGGGTCCACGTCATCTCCGGCGACTTCTCCCTGGGGCCCCAGATGACCATCGGGACCGTGGTCGTGGCCAAGTGGCTCTACCCCGACCTCTTCGCCGACCTCGACCCCCAGGCGATCCACCAGGAGTTTCTGCGGGACCTGATGCAGGTCGACTACGACCTGGCCGAGCACGGGGCCTTCGTCTGCCCGCCAATGGAGTGAAAATGCAGGAGGCTTTTCATCCGACGCCGACGATCCGCCGGATCATGGCGCTGTGCTCCACCATGCAGGCGACGATGTAGGCCTCCTCCAGGCTAGCCCCGATGGCGAAGACCCCGTGACCCCGGACGATGCAGGCTCTGCTCCCCGAAAGGGCGTTCGAGGCGTTCTTCGCGAGGGTTCTGCTTCCCATCTCCCCCTCGACTATGGGCACCGTCCCCAGGAACCGGGCCCCTTCGCCGTCCATGGGCTCGAAGGGCCCCTCCTCCAGAATCGAGGTGGCCACGGCGTAGGGGGAGTGGGTGTGGATGATCGCCCCGGCTGACGTTTTATCGTAGATGGCCCGGTGGACCAGGGTCTCACAGCTGGCCAGGGCGTCCTCGGGGCAGGGGGCCGATTTTGATACTGCGATCACCTGATCGGGGGTGAGCTGGTCGAGCATCGATCCGGTGGAGGTGATCAGGATCATCCCCTGGGAGAGCAGGCTGATGTTTCCGAAATGGGCGTAGGTCAGGCCGGATGAGACCAGCTTTCTCCCGAACCTCATCATCTCCTTTTCTGGTTGCATAATCACCCTCCCTCAAGGTTGAAGGGGCGGGTCCTCGTCCCCACCCCGCCGAACTGATCCTTCGCCTCCACTGAGATCGAGTATTCGCCGGGGTCCCAGAACCTCGTCTCCCAGCGGCCGGTGTAGACGCCGTTTCCGTCCAGGTCCCCCATGGGAATTCTGATCTCCCTCTCCTCGCCGACGACGTGGACCTCCACCCCGGAGGCGTCTCCGGCGACCTCAGCCTCGACGGTGACGGGGTCCCCGACCACTCCTGCCGATCTGCTCAGGTTGAGGCTGCGGACCTCGGGTCCGGCCGGATCGGAGGCCTCCTCCACCAGGTTGAGGGCGGAGGAGAGGTTCAGGGCTCCGTAGCCGTAGGTGTGGTCGAAGCCCGATGGTCCCATGTCGTCTGCAGACCTCAGAAGGGCCCTCTTCACCCCGGCGGGATCGAGGCTCGGCCGCTTCTGGAGGATTACCGCGGCGGCCCCCGCCGCCTGGGGAGCAGCCATGGATGTCCCCTCCATGACGCTCTCCCCGCGAAAGGTTCCCGACCGGGCCGAGGTGACGTTCACCCCCACTGCCACCAGGTCGGGCTTGGGCCGGTTGTCGGGGGTGGGGCCCCGGGAAGACCTCTCGAAGATGCTCCCTCCGGGGTCCATGGCGCCGACGGTTATCACCTTCTCGGCCGTCCCCGGGGTGACGATGGACCTGGTGGACGGCCCGGCGTTCCCGGCGGCGACGCACATGACGATCCCCTCTTCCATCATCCGATCGCAGGCCTCATCCAGGAGGTCGGACCCGTTGCTGGGACCCTCCCCTCCCACGCTGAAGGACAATACGTCTATCCCCAGGCCGTCCTGATTTTCGAGGCACCAGTCGAGGGCGGTGAGGGCGTCGGAGAGATAACAAGCGCCGTCTTCGTCCATCACCTTGATCACCACCAGCCTCGCCCCGGGGGCCACCCCTCCGGTCTCCCCGGTCCCCGCGATGAGGCTGGCGCAGTGGGTGCCGTGGCCGTGGTCGTCGTAGACCTCCTCCCTTCCGTTGACGAAGTCCTTGAAGGCGACGATCTTGGGGTCGACGGTGAGGATCTCGTCGTCCAGGTCGTCCAGGGACCGGTGGCTCGGATCTGCTCCGGTATCCAGGATCGCCACCGTCGCCCCCCGTCCGTCATACTCGCTGACGTTGAGTCGGGGGTCGGTCCTGGGGCTGTACCCCCCAGGGGCATCGCCCAGGATGGTGAGCTTCTTATCTTCGTAAACTCCTTTGACCCCTTCCGTCTGGGCGAGGCTCGCCAGCTCCTCCTTCGCCACCACCATGGAGGCTCCGGGAAGGACCTTGAACTCCTCGGCCGCCCTCTCCAGGACCGCCGGTTCCTCCTCATGGAGGGAGACGTCCTCCTCGAACTGGACTATGACCCGGAGCTCTTCATCTTCGAGCCTCTCCAGGCTGTCCTCTATCCGGTTGGAGTTCTGGTCCAGAGGGTCCTGGACCCTGAGAACCAGGTCGTCGGACCGGGCGGCATTTCCCGCCCGGTCGACGGCGATGATCACGATGCGGTGGTCTCCGGGGGGAAGGTTGGAGCCGCAACGACCCTCGTACCTCCCGGTCCGGGCCAGGTCGATCATGGGTATGAAAAGATCCCCCACCTCGGCGTAGACCGCGTCTACCGCGACGTCGTCATTCACCCAGGCGCTGATCTCGACATGGGGGTCGCCTCGCTCCACGATCTCGGGCAAGACGTGGGCGTAGAGGATGACTGGAGGCTCTGCATCGTCATCGGAGCGGATGACGTCATCGAACCTCTGGAGGAACCAGCGTGGCGTAACCTCCTCTGGCGGTTTTACGGAGATGGAGATGGCCTCGCCGCTGGAGGCGGTCCAGACGATCGCCACCAGGGCGAGAAAAAATAGGAGGCTTCGGCGGCTCATCTCCTCGTTTTACGTCTTCATCCGATTAATAACTTCCCAGCTTTCTGACGCCATTGGTGGACGCATCGGTGGACGCATCGGTAGTCGTCTCCGGCTCCTGTACCGGAATCGAGCTGTCGATCTCTATCGTCAGCACGTCCTCGAAGTAGGAGGTCTCTCCCCCCGCCGCCGCGGCCAGGGTGACGGTGTAGGTACCGTCGGGGGCGCCGGTGGCGTCCCAGGTCCCCAGATACTCGCCGCTCGGAGCAGGTGCGAGCTCGATGGTGGCCATCACCTCTCCTTGGGAGTCCTGGATCAGGGCACCGGCGGCGGTGATCGGCGCAAGGTCTGAGCTTCCGATCATCCCCAGCTTGACTCCTACGGCATTGGAGGGGTTTGAGCCTGAGGCGTAGAGGGTGACGGGATCGAAGCAGGCGACGCAGCCCATCGTCTTCACCGTGGGCTCTTCCAGGGACTCGGCCTCCGATATGATCTCCTCGATCTCAGCCCCGTCCACGGTCCCGTTTTCTAGGTCGGAGAGGTTCCCCTCCGGGACGATCTCATCGACGGTCACAATCTCTCCGTCTTCGGTGGTATTCTCGTCAGTCGTCACCTCTTCCACCGCTTCCGCGGTGGAGATCTCTCCATCCGAGCTCTCGTCGGAGACGACCTCAAAGACGGCGTAAATGTTGACCGGACCCGGCCTTGCGGGGTTGGGGTCGGCCCGAGCATTCTTGAGGATGGCCTTCACGGGGGGACTATTTTCCTCCCAGTCGTTGAAGGAGTAGACGCTCGACTCGTATCCCATAAGCTGGAGGGCGAGCCAGACCATCGCCGCCCTGGCGCCGGCATAGGAGTAGACGACGATGGGCCCGTCCTCTTCGAGGCCGGCGAAGACGTCGGTCAGGTCATCGCTCCCCTTCATGATCTCGCTGGTCTGGACCTCGTCGTAGTCGATGTGGATGGCGCCCGCTATTTTGTAGGCCGCGAAGTCCTCGAGGACTCGCGCATCGACCAGCTGCCGGTCGCCGCTGGCCACCTCATCGTATGAGGCCAGGAGGTCAGATCTGACCTGGGGGGTGTAGTTCGCAGCCGGCCTCGCGTTGGCCATGGTCTCCGTCGCCAGCCCCGCAGAGATCCAGGCGTTCAGCCCGCCGTCCAGGACCATGACCTCGTCGTGGCCGACGTACCTCATGGCCCAGAAGACGAAGGGTGCGACGGATATGTCATCACAGGGTTCGCATCTGCCGTAGACCACCACCGAGTCCTGAGGGGATATTCCGGCGTTCCCGAATATCTCGGCCATCTCTTGGGCGGACTTCGGATTGTTGTTCTCGTCCAGGAGCTCCTCCCAGTAGAGGGGGATCGCCCCTTTGATGTGGGACGTCTCGTAGTAAGATCCCACGTCCAGGATCACATCGGCGTCCTCGGCATCTTCTGCAGAGACGAGGAACTCGCCGTGGACATAGTCCCTGCTGCCGGTCTCGGCCCTTGCGGCCTCCATCTCGGCCCGAGCCCTCTGAGCCGTATTCAGATCCGCCTCGGCCTCCTTTCCTGCCTCCATATCAGCTCGCGCCTGCTGGGCTGAATTGAGCTCCTTGGTCTCCTCCGTTCCGGCCTCCATATCGGCCCGCGCCTGCTGGGCCGAATTGAGCTCCGGAGTCTCTACCGCCGTCGGATCGTGGCCCAGAAAGTCGAAGATGGCAAGGCTGGAGTTGGACTGACCTTTACATTCCGGACAGTCCCATTTGCCCGCGTGCTCCTCGTCAAGCTCTATATCTGCGGCCACCGATGCGACCAGAGCGAATATCGCCGCTATGGCCAGGATCGCCAGGGCCGCCCCGGACCAAAGACTACCGAACCCGCGGCCAGCTGGACCTGCCCCTTCAGCTGAATTATCCTTTCTTCTAACCCCTAGCATGTTCTTTCCCCTAACAAAATCGAAGTGTGATCATATTAAAGCTGCTGAGAGAGGGCCTCGTTGAAGTCCCATCCGGACCTCGGCAGAAGCTCCAACTCCCCTATCGTCTCCTCCACCTCATACCCTTTTGCGTCTTTTGCGAAGAGGACGATCTCATACCTTCCCTCTCCCATCAGGGCGGTCTGGAGGGTGCCGGCGTATAGGCCGTCTGCGGAGGGATCCATCCTGACGTAGCTGCTGGGATCTGAGGACCTCTGGAGGCTTTTGGTCCGGGCCGATACCTGAGCGACCCCGTATTTGGACTCGACTACCGCCTCCACCGAAACCGGGGTTCCCACCTGTGTCCGGGCCGGATAGACGGAGGCGTCCATTATCTGGAGAGGGAGGACCAGCTCACCCATGACCGGATACACGTCTCTCGCCCTCTCGTTGATGACGTAAGGCTGATCGATGAAGCCGTCGCCGCCCGATACGTTCTGGCCCGGGCCGCCGAACTCGTCGGACCCGATGTAGTCGCCCCAGAAGTTGCCCCCATCGGGGTAGTCCGCATACCACTGGCTCGTCCCTCTATCCTCGGCGGGGATGACGCAGTCGAAGATCCTGTTTTTGTAGATGTGATTTCCGTCGGTGTTGACGAAGATCCCCTTCTGGCTCTCGGAGATGTTGTTCTCCAGGATGGTGTTGTTTCCGTCGGGCCCTTCCTGAATCTGGATTCCGAAAGAGGGGTTGTTCGCGATCTCGTTTCCCCTGATCAGGTTGTACCCCGACCCCTCCTGAAGAAATATGCCCGAGACCTCGTTTCCGGAGATCTCGTTCTCCAGGATGTGGTTGTTGGTGCAGCCGTGGATCAGCTTGATCCCGGAGATCCTGTTGTTGGTCAGCCGGTTCTTATGGATCAGGTTTTCTCTGCAGTCGGTGAAGGCGTAGATTCCGTAGTCGTTCCTTTCCGCCGCATTCTCCCGGATGACGTTCTCGGAGCAGGCGGGGAAGAGACATATTCCGTACTCGCCGTTGTCGCTGGCCACGTTCCCTGAGATCAGGTTCCGGTTGGAGTTGGAGAGGTAAATGCCGTACCAACCCTCGCCACCGAGGCCGTTGTAGTTCGCGACGTTGTTCTCGATCCTGTTGTTGTCGGAGAAGACGAGGCCGATACCCCACTGGACACAGCCGGTGACGGTGTTGTTGGAGATGGTGCAGTTCTCGGAGTTGGTGAGGTGGATCCCGTAAAACCCGCCCTCGACGGTGAACCCCGAGACCGTCACCTCGTCCGCCTGGATCCTGATCCCTATATCCCGCTCTCCAGCGCTGATCCGCGCGTCGTCGCCGACCAGAGCGATGCCCTTTGTTATCTCCACCCTGCCGTAGGCCCCCGGCGGCACCATGATGGTGTCTCCGACCCCCGCCCGGTCGATCGCCGCCTGGAGGTCTGGCCCCGCCTGGTAATTCGCGGCCGATGCGGTCATGATCAGAAGAAACCCCAGGATCGCCGTCGCGCTGAGGAAGGGAGAGGTATCTGCGGAACTTCTCAAGCTAACCCACCGGGGTTAAGGATGATCTTCAGTTAATAAAGCTAACGTGGCCTCACCCTCACCCGAAACCCGCCATCATCCGGCGATGGAGCCCAGAATCGCAATAGCTCGCCTCGGAGAGGCTTTTGTAGGGTTCATGTAGGTCAAAGCTGACACAAGTCTTTTTATTCGTCCCGGCTCAATGGGTGCTTGAGGTGTTCAGTTTGAGATATGCTATCAAAATGGGCTGCACCCTTGCCTGCGCGGTCCTGATGGTGGGAGCGACCTTCGCCGCGGTCTGGTCATCTGAAGAGGTTCTGAAAGGGGACTCTTACATAGATGCAGGCGCCGAGGATGATAACTTCGGCACCGAGGAGATTCTGTGGGTCAGCTCCGAAGATGACGAGCCGGTGAAGGAGTCCTGGCTTTACTTCGATACCAACGAGATAAAAGAGGCTCTGGGCATAGAATCTGCAGACGACGTCGTATCTGCGACCTTGAAGATATATGCCCAGGAGGTCGAGGCCGAGGGAGAGGTGGAGATTCACTTCTACAACGAAGGCTTCTATGAGGAGACCATCGTCTGGGAGGGCAAGCCCGACTACGACGAAGAGGATGATGCCAACATCGACGTCTCCGAAGAGGGCTGGTGTGAAGTCGACGTCACCGACATAGTCAAGAAGGCCATCGAGGAGTGCCCCGACTGCCCCTTCTCCATGGTCCTGGTGGCAGATGATGATGCGTCGGTCGGTTTTGCCTCCAAGGAGGACTCAGACGGGAATGTCCCGGAATTGACCGTTGAAACGGGTGACGAGTAAGCATTTTGATCCGATCGCTGCGGAGCGGCCCGGGATCTCCGGCCGCTCAAATTAACTTTTTATATGCCATCGCCCGTCTTCCGTCTCTGATGCTCTGCCCCGATGCCGGCTCCAGAAGACCGAAGGTTCTGCGAGCTATGGTGCTCCTTCTCGCGACCCTGGCCCTGGTACTCGCCCCGCTCATTCTTCTTCCGGTGGCAGCTGCGGAGGACATTATCCTGGTGGCATCGCCCGGGTGCAGCAAGTGCGCCGCCGCAGAGAGGACCCTGGAGCGGGTCCTGGCCGATTATCCCGGCGAAGATCTCGCCGTCTACGACGTCTATACTGAGGAGGGAAGGACGGTGGTAAGAGAGCACCGCCTAAAAGGCGGAGTGCCTTCGGTGGTGGCGGGAAACGTCTCCATCGCTTACAAGGACTACGAAGGCGACCAGGCCCTCCTGGAGGAGATGGTCCGGGAGGCCCTCGACTCCGATTCGTCCATGATCGAAGGGCCGGAGGTATCGGGCGCTGACGACTCGTTCGAGGAGGTCGCCAACAGCTCATTCGAGGGCGCACTTGGCCCCTCACAGAGGGCGTCTCCAAGAGGAGGCGGAGAGGAGATCGACGTCTCCTCCCTCTCCATGGCCACGGTCTTCCTAGCCGGCCTCCTGGCCGGGTTCAACCCCTGCCTGTTGGGGATCCTCGCCTTTCTCGCCGCCGCCGTCATATCCAGCTCCGGCCGCCGCCGAGACCTGATCCTCATGGTGGTCTTCTTCTCTCTGGGCATATTCTCCATGTACTACCTCTTCGGGGTGGGGATGCTGAAGACCCTCCACGCCGGGGCGATCGCCTCGAGCTTTCGGATCGCCCTGACCCTCCTCCTCCTGGCGCTGGGGCTGGTCCACGTCGAGGACGCGAGGAGGCTTTCTGCGGGGGGGCGCTCCCTCTTCAAGGCCAGCTGGTCGCAGAAGTACGTGGAGGGGGCCCTGGCTCGGGGGAAGTTCAGCTCTTACTTCATCCTCGGGGCCCTCTTCTCCCTGGTCAAGGCCCCTTGCGTCGGAGCCGTCTACATCGCCATCCTGGGCCTCATCGCCGAGGAGGGGTACTCCTCGGGGGCCGTCTATCTTCTCTTCTACAACCTGGGGGTGATCCTCCCCATTCTCATCCTGGGTGGGGTCATCGCCCTGGGCATGAGCCCGGAGAAGGTGGACGGTTTCAGGAAGGACCACCGAGCCGGGATCAGGCTGGCCACCGGGCTGACCCTCCTCCTCCTCGCCCCCCTCATCTACTGGCAGGTGATCTGAGGTGGATGGATGGCCTCCTTCCTCTCATGCTCTGCAAGGCGATCTGAGGAGACGGGCATCGGGCTGCCTTCTTTCAGTGCAAAAGGATTAATACCGGCGAGATGTCTCTCGCTTTTGAGGTGAACGCTTGTTTTTGATAGGAGAGGCGCTGATAGGGGACGAGCCCGAACTCGCTCACATCGATCTATTAATTGGGGACAAAGATGGTCCCGTGGGGATCGCCTTCGCCAGCGGTCTTGCCCAACTCTCAGCGGGACATACCCCGCTTCTTTCGGTCATAAGGCCCAACTTGCCGCCCAAACCTGCCACCCTGATTGTGCCCAAGGTGACGGTGAAGAACATGGATCAGGCCGCCCAGATCTTCGGCCCCGCCCAGACCGCCGTCGCCAAGGCGGTGGCCGACTCCGTCGCCGAGGGGGTTATCCCCCGGGCCGAGGTCGAGAACCTGGTTCTGATCGTCAGCGTCTTCATCCACCCCCAGGCCCGGGACTACGACGCCATTTATCGGTACAACTACGGCGCCACCAAGCTCGCGATCAAGAGGGCCATGGAGAGCTTCCCGGACATCGATACCGTCCTCTACGAGAAGGACAGGTCGACCCACCCCATCATGGGGTTCAGGGTGATCAGGCTCTGGGACCCGCCCTACCTTCAGGTGGCCCTGGACCTGGTGGATCTGGGGGTGGTCAGGAGAGTCCTCTCCCAGCTTCCGGATAGCGACCATCTCCTGATCGAGGTGGGAACGCCTCTGGTCAAGAAGTTCGGGGCTTCCGTGGTCAAGGAGATCAGGAACGTGCGGCCCAGCTCCTTTGTAGTCCTGGACCTGAAGACCCTGGATACCGGAAACCTGGAGGTGAGGCTCGCCGCCGACGCCACCGCCGACGCCGTCGTGATCTCGGGGCTCGCCCCGAAGAAGACCCTGGAGCTGGCGATCAAGGAGGCGAGGAAGACCGGGATCTACTCGGTGATCGACATGCTGAACGTCCCCGATCCCCTGACGGTTCTCCGATCGCTTTCGGCATTGCCGGACGTGGTGGAGATGCACAGGGCGATCGACCAGGAGTCAGAGAAGCACAACTGGGAGGTCATCGCCGAGATCAAGAAGATGGCCGCCGACTCCGACCAGAAGATCCTGGTGGCCGTCGCTGGCGGGATCAGGGTCGATACCGTGGCCGCGGCCCTCAAGTCGGGGGCAGACATCATCGTCACCGGACGGGCGATCACTGCATCCAAGGACGTCAAGGACGCCGCCGAGCAGTTCCTCGCCGAGCTGAAGCAGACGGAGATAGACCAGTACAGGGTGATGACCGACTTCTGAGATGCGCCCCATCCTCGCCCTCCTCATCCTCCTCGCCCTATCAGGATCGGCCCAGTCCACCACCGAGGTCCTGTCCGACCAGGGGGACCAGCCCCGCGGAGCGGTCGTCCTGGTCGTCGACGGGATGGGGTCGGCCTACGTCTACCCCGAGCTCATGCCCCGGGCCCTCGATGGGACCCCCCTGAAGAGAGCCCTTCTCTTCAACCTCACCGGGAAGGGGGCTCGAGTTCTGAACCTGACCGTCCCCGTCCCCGAGACCGGGCCCAGCCACTCGGTCCTGGTGACGGGCTGTTCCTGGGCCGATTCCTCGATCCTGGGGACCCCCGGGGCGACCATCTTCGATGCAGCCAGGGCCGAGGGCCTCCTGTGCCTGGCCATCCTCCAGCGGGGGGACGCCATGAGCATGGTCCTGGAGCAGGACGGCGTCCTCTTCTTCGACGACAACTCCCTCTGGGGGGCCGAGCCCCTGGTCGGGTCGAAGGCCGACCTTCCTTCGGACCTGGCCGACCTCTTCCAGAGCTGGAGGGATGAGTTCCCCGAGTACAACCGGGAGCGGGGCGTCCCCGGCTACGTCGGATACAACGCCTGGGGCCTGGATGCGGCCGCCGACGTGGTCGGTGCGATGGGAACGCGCCCCTTCCTGCTCATGGTAAACGTCGGGGCCGTCGACAGCGCCGGCCACAACCTCGGCGCCGCGAGATACGTCGAGATAATCTCGGGCCTCGACGCCCCCCTGGGACGGCTCCTCGAAGCCTGCGAGGCCGGAGGGGTCCTCCTCCTGGTCACCGCCGACCACGGGATGTCCTTTCCCTCCGACCGGGGCAAAGGCGGCCACTCCTCCGCCAAGTACTCCTCCCTGGCCGAGTCGGTGATGGTCCCGGCGGTCTTCGTGGGGCCGGGGGTCGACGAGATAGCGGTGACCGGGAACTGGTCGGAGGTGGACCTCGCCCCCACCCTCCTGGACCTGCTGGGCCTGCTGGGAAAAAGGCCGGATCTGCCCCTCTCTGAGGGGAGGGTCATCCCGGTCTCAAAGCGATGCGACCTGATCGTGGACGCTGGGAAGGTGGCCGATGTCGAGGTCCGGCGGGACGGGCCCCTGGTGGCCCGGGCCAGCGGCGACTCTCGCTACATCTTCAGGAGCCTGGATCGGGGGTCGTACACCGTAGTGTCGGCCGGCCGCAAAACTTCAGTGTACCTCGACGGCGACCGGGCCGTCGATCTTCCGATTGAGGCCCCTCGGGGCTTCGGTGCCGTCCTCTCCCCGATCTTCGATCGCGAGAACCGGAAGCTCGTCGCTGGGATCCTCATCCTGGCTATAAATTTACTTGGAGCTCTTCTTATCTTTAGTATCGTGAAGAAAGGCCGATTTTAATCAAACCCCTAAAAGATATCGCCCGATCTGTAGCCTAAATTTGAAGAGATTTCTGATGGGTAATCGTTACGAATTTATACTCTTAATTCCAAATGTGTGGGAGACAACCACCAACTGAAAAACTGGTCGTATATCGCAAAAGAGGGAACTATATGGTAGATAGACGTCTAGATCAAAAAAGGACTGTCATGTCTTTATTTACCGCCTCAAGACTACTTGCTACGATATTGATTATGGCTATGTGCTCCCCCATCATTTCAGTCTCTGATGGTAATGGCATCAAACCACCAATAGTCAGATACTGCTGGGATGCTTTTCCAAACGTGTCTGTCAGCGTCGATCCAAGCGATGAGCCGGGCTGTTTCAACTTGGTCTTTAAGAGCGATCAACGCATTTCAGTAGACCATGACGTTGGAGCAGTTGAGTTAACTGGATCGAGGCTTGTATGCCCAGAAAATTTAACAACATATGAAATAATTGTCAGTAGCGGATCTGTTAAAACTACGGATTATAAATCTGTGTCTCCAGATAATGTAACCGTTGATTTAGGTTACCTTCAAACCATGAATAAATCCGACTTCTCAATTTCCAACGTTGCTGATGGCGATAGAGTGCCTCAGATTCTGACTCTCATGGGAACCTGCCCTACCGATCTGAAAGAGGATATCTGGGTATTCGTCGTAGCTCCCAATGGGCTGTATTACCCCCAATCACCTGATGCATGCAACATATCATGGCGTACACCCAAGGTCAACGGGAGATGGGAGGCTCGGGTAGGCTTTGGTCAGCCTGAAGAGGTGGGGGAGTACTTCGGGCTTGTCCTGACCGTCGCCGATCAGAACGCCAGCCGAGATATCAGCGACACCCTAAATTTATGGTGTGAAGATGGCGTATATACCGGTTGGAAGAGATTGCCACCAGGAGTCGCTGAGGCTCAGAGGATCACAGTAGTTCGTAATGCCGAAATATGGGCCCCAGCGCCGAACATTTCGAACGCCAATTTACATGGTGAAGTGTCGTTCATCAACATCTCTAAGAATGATCCAGCGAATCCAGTTCCTGTCCAGATGAATATCGACGGCAATTGCACCAGCGACCACGAGGGAGATATTTGGGTCTTAGTTTATCCAACGAGCGCCCGTTGGTATCCGCAGTCCATAAGTCCGTGTGGAGGCGTTCATACATTTGAGGCTAACGAAACTTGGCGCACCACAGTCACTTTTGGCGGCGTGGATAAAAACATCGGAGAGCCGTTCGACATAGTAGCGGTTCTAGCCAATCGCACTGCCAGCAACTTCTTTGATAAAAAACAGAGAGAATGGTGCGAGGCGGACAATTACACTGGCTATCTCACTATCGAGCTTCCGCAGGGGATCGAGGAGAAGGATAGAGTCAGAGTTTATAGGAAATGAAGGACGTATTGAGAGGGGTACATCTTCCCCTTTCATTCTACTTTTGTAGCCTCAGGAGGGTTCCTTGGAGAATGGAGCCTCCTGAAGGAACACTTATATTATTTCTTTAATTATTTTCCCTCTAAAAATTTAATTTGGACACCATAAGCTGCTGTTAAAGGAGGAAATGTGATGAACGGATCGAAATCTTCGCATGTAAAGAATTTCCTAACCCTCTCGGCGGCCGTCCTCGTCCTTCTCGCCCTCGGCCCCGCAAATGTCGCCTCGGCCGGAGGCTGGGAGAAGATACCCGACCTGCCCCGCACCATCAACGTCCTTCTCGCGGATGCTGATAGCCCGGGGGTCGTCTACGCCGGGACCGGCCTGTCGGGGTCTGGAAGCGGGGTCTACAAGAGCGAGGACTCAGGGAAGAACTGGAGCCTGGCCTCGGAGGGGTTGGCCGGCGGGGACGTCAAATCCCTGGCCATGGCGGGCGGCACCCTTTACGCCGCCGTCGCCAGCGGTTATCTATACGCCAGTGCCGACGGGGCCTCCCACTGGGAGCAGCTGGGCTTCTTTGGGTATACAGGCTTCAACTCCCGCCTGGCCATAGCCAAAAGCGATGGGAACGTTTTCTTCGTCGCCAACGACGTCCGGGGGGCGGCCGTCAGCACCGATGGCGGGCGCATCTGGCTTTCAACGGAGGGAGGCCTTCCGAAAGATGAGAACGACGAGACCAACGTCCAGTCCGTGGCCATCGACCCGAACGACTCCCAGGTGGTCTACCTGGGGACCGGATGGAGCGGGTTTGCCGGCAACGGAGTCTACAGGTCGACGGACCGCGGAGCGACCTGGTGCCCCGCGAACCGCGGGATGCTCGACTACTCCATAGCATCTCTGGCCATCGATCCATCAAACTCCCAGACGCTCTACGCCGGCGGGTACGAGGGAGACCTCTTCAAGAGCACCGACGGGGCAGTGACCTGGACCGACCTGACGGAGGGGATACCCCTGGACGAGCAGGATCGATCCAGCATCAAAGAGATCCTCCCGGACCCGGCGGACCCGGAGACGGTTTATCTCCTCTCCGAGCGGTCGGGCCTCTTCGTGAGCCCGGACGGCGGGTCGAACTGGAGCGTCCTGGGGGCGCCGACGGAGATCGAGCGCGTCGCATTCACCGCCATGACCGTGGTCTTCGAGCCGGATCCGGCGGTGGTGGTGGGGATCAGGGACGAAGGCGGGTGGAGGCGCGCCCTGGATCCGCCCGCTGCAGAGGACGGTGCCTAAAAAAACTCGATCGATGTTATAGAACGATAGCTCTGAGATCGATAATCCAGAGCACTGTTCTTGGCTGCTGGCATCGAGAGGGGCCGGGTTGCCCGGAGCCCCTCGATCTCAGTCCATCCAGCCGGCAAGAGATCCGCGATGCCTATTAGTCTCTGAGAACAGATGCGTCGACTGTACGATCCCAGATTGTACGATCCCAACGATCCCCTGAACTCAGGCTGAATCCGGGATGCAAGCAGCTGTAGCTTGCATCTGTGCAGTCATACTTCTGCAGAAGTTTCATGGAGAGTTATTCCATATATCCCACATATTTCTCCAGCCGCCAGGGGTGCGCTTCCAGACTACGACGTACTTGATATTCTGCGATCCAGAAGATCCTCCTGGTTGCTGAACTTTGAGCGCGCCCGTCCCCCTCTCCTGGACGTAGTCGCCACCTTCCAATAGCTCTACGGTGTTCAGAGATACCTCTTTCACCCCTGATGCCATTACCGATCTCCAGAAGGCCTCAATTGCGCTCTTTCCCTGTATCATCCCCGCATCCGGCGGGAAAATTACTGCGTCATCGGCAAATCCAGAAGCAGTGATGGAGGCATCATTCTGGACAAATCCTCTGGAGAAATTCTCGTTCGCTTTGGCGATGGCTTCCTCGATATCAGAACTCACCATATCTCCTCATCTCCTTTATGCTTTATTTGCAGACTTAATATTCATCTTCGATCTTATCAGCATTAAATCTTTTTATATAAAAATTGAATGGGAGATTCCAGGTTAAGAATGATTTGATTTTTCTGATATGATCTTATTTTTAAAAATTCCTTAATCATGCTCCTGGAACATGAGATCGAAATCCGCGGTCAAACGACTTCCAGCCAGCTTTAAATATGACCTTCTCGGGACAAATTCGGTGTGATGGTTCATGGGACTTATCGAAGACGCCAGAGCCGGCCGGATTACGGCTGAGATGGAGATCGTGGCGAAAGACGAAGGCGTGACCCCCGAGTTCATACGGCGGGGGATCGCCGGCGGCACCATCGTCATACCGGTCAGCCCCTATCGGGAGGTTCGATTCTGTGGGATAGGAAAGGGGCTGCGGACGAAGGTGAACGCCACCGTCGGCACCAGCAGCGACATCGTCGACGTCGAGATGGAGATAAAAAAGGCGAGGGCCGCCGAGGAGGCCGGGGCCGACACTTTGATGGAGCTCTCGACCGGGGGCGACTTCTTTGAGATCAGAAAGAGGGTCGTCGAGAACACGAGCCTATCCGTCGGGTCCGTCCCCCTCTACCAGGCCTTCATCGAGGCGATAAGAAAACACGGTGCTGGTGTCGATATGACCGAGGACGACCTCTTTCGGATCACCGAGGAGCAGGCGAAGCTCGGCACGAACTTCATGGCCATCCACACCGGGATCAACAGGATCTGTATCGAGAGGATCAAGCGGCAGGGAGGCCGATACGGCGGCCTATGCAGCCGGGGCGGGGCCTTCATGGTCGCCTGGATGCTCCACAACGACAAGGAGAACCCCCTCTACAGCCAGTTCGACTACCTTTTGGAGATCCTGAAGGAGCACGACGTAACTTTGAGCATGGGGAACGGCATGAGGGCGGGGGCGGTCCACGACGCCACCGACCGGGCCCAGATCCAGGAGCTGATCATCAACAGCGAGCTGGCGGACCAGGCTCACGACTTCGGGGTCCAGACCATCGTCGAGGGGCCGGGTCACATCCCGGTGGACGAGATCGAGGCGAACGTCAAGGTGATGAAGAGGCTCTCGGGGGAGAAACCCTTCTACATGCTGGGGCCCCTGGTCACCGACATCGCCCCGGGTTACGATCACCTGGTGGCGGCCATCGGCGCCAGCATCTCCAGCGCCAGCGGGGCCGACTTCATCTGCTACGTGACCCCCGCCGAGCATCTGGCCCTCCCCAACGTCCAGGACGTAAAGGAGGGGGTGATGGCCTCAAGGATTGCAGCCCACGTCGGCGACATGATCAAGAACGGAACCCGCGACCAGGACCTGGCCATGGGCAGGGCTCGGCGGGACATGCTCTGGCGAGAGCAGTTCGACCTGGCCATCGATCCCCAGACGGCTAAGATGATACGGGCCGAGAGGGCCCCGGCCGACGGGAAGGTCTGCACCATGTGCGGAGACTTCTGCGCCCATAAAATAGTGGCGGAGAATATCGACCTCCGCCGGTGATAGACATCGCCGATGAGACATCGCCGATGAGACATCACCGATGAGACATCATCGATGAGACATCGTCGATGATAGATCTATCATAGGTGATGATCACTTTCCGAGGAGGGTGGCGAGGAAGCGGAGGACCTCGGTGCTGGAGAGGGCCGCCGCCACCTTCAGCCTCGCTGACCAGGTCTTGCCCTCGATGGAGATCTCACCCTGGTCCTTCGCCTCCTCAAAGGCGGCGACCGGATCGTCCGACTCGATGACCCCGATGATCGCCTCCTCAGAGCCGTTCACCTCTATGGTCGGGTCTTCGATCTCCCCTTCCGTCGTGTTCACCACCAGGCCGTCCTTCGTCTCCAGGCCCGCCAGAAGGACGGTCCCGTCCGACTTTGATATCTCTATCTGGACCCGTTCGTCGCCGAGGAGGGTCTTCAGGATATCCGGGGCGTTTTCGGCGCCCCGGTTGTAGACCTCGACTCCGTGCTGAATGTCTTCAAAGGCGATGGCAAAGCCCGGAGCCGATAGGGCGAACACCAGGGCCGCCGCCAGGATGAAGATCTTAATTTTCATGATCGTCCTTCTTCACCCCCGGCGATTAAATCCTTTTTCAATCTAAAGATTCTCCTAGAGGTCCGAAGCTCGGAGAATCTTTAAGTACGTTCTTGTCGGATGATATTTCTGATATGGATATCCTGGTGCTCTGCATCGATCGAGACGACGACCTGGGCCGGAAGGCCAGGATCGAGAGCCCCGTCGTAGGGAGGGCCGCCAACGTGGAGGCGACTCTGAAGCTGGGGCTGGCGGACCCCGAGGATTCGGACGTCAACACCATCCTCGGCGGGATCAAGGTCTACGACGACCTAGCCTCCCAGGGGAAGGCGGTGGAGATCGCCTCGGTGGCGGGAGATCCCAACGTCGGCCTGATCTCGGACGGGAAGATCGCCCACCAGATCGACGCCCTACTGGAGCGGTTCTGTCCCGAGGGGGTGGTGGTGGTATCCGACGGGGCGGAGGACGAGGCGATCCTGCCCATAATCCAGTCCCGGGTGAAGGTAGAGGGGGTGAAGAGGATCCTCGTCAAGCAGAGCCACAACCTGGAGTCCACCTACTACCTTTTGAAGCAGGTCTTCAGGGACCCGAAGATCAGCCACACCTTCTTCATCCCCATAGGCCTTGCCCTTCTCATATACTCGACCTTCAGCTTCCTGGGACGGTCGGACTTCGCCGTGGTCGCCATCCTGGCCGCCGTCGGGGTCTACCTCCTCTTTCGAGGCCTGGGCCTGGACGACTTCATGGACAGCACCAAGCAGACCTTCAAGGGGAACCTCTATCGAGGGAAGGTGGCCTTCATCACCTACGTCCTCGCCGCGGCTCTGGTCCTCATCGCCACCATCCAGGGGTCGGCGAAGTTCTGGGACTACTACACCG
>DAINAQ010000010.1:0-21201 GCA_036733325.1 Methanothrix sp. | reverse complement strand
ACCAGGACCCCGAGCTGAAGGACACCATCCTCCACAAGGCCGGCTACATCATCAGGGAGGCGGTGGAGGACGCGGTAAAGAGGGGAAAGAAGGTTGATTGGAAGGATTCTGGGACCTTCTCCGGCTCCGGAAGACCCAAAGTATCCGGATGACCACTCGACATCAAGTCGACGGAAAAATTCCGGGCGCTGGTCAGATGTCAGCTCCCGACGTGCTTCTCTTTTTTAAGCTCGTTTCGGACTCCATCCGGTTCCCTTGGACCGGCCACTTAAACCCGACTTGACTTGGTGAAAGATTTTCAGATCAACAACCCTGGTTGACCCGACTTAAAATCATTTAATCAAGCTGATTTAAATTTTGAGTTGTTTTTTTGGATTTCAGGCTTTATTTTGAGCTTAACCACAAGTTATATCTAGTTTAAGGCCTTATTGTTGGTAAATAGCTCCTTTGAGGTGAGGAATCCATGATGGACAAGTTCATATCCGAGCATCTCTACAACAAGGACATAGAGGTATACTTCGGCGGAGACGGAAACCAGCGGCTTCGGGGCAGGGTGGTGGGCTCCGCCGACGGGGTCCTGGTCCTGGAGACGAAGGGCAGAAGGGACTACGTGAACATTGAGAAGGTGATCGCGGCCTGGGAGGTCTGACCCTCCAGGCTATCTGGTCATCATTTTCATCCTGCAGTCGTTTTTCATCTTCTGGATCGCTCTATTGCCAGATCCGCAAATGAGAAATCCCTTTTTTGCTTTCTAGCAATGGGCGAAGTTTTGAGGGCGCTCCTCAGCTTCATCCTCAGCAACATTTCAAATAGAAGTCTGAATATGAGGATAATTATTTATATCTGCTTAACGAACTTGACCTATAGAGATCTTTTGCGGGTGGTTGGAAATGGATGAAGCAGTTTACCAAGCGGAGAAAGCGGATCTGGATCTTGCAGGCGTCGGGCAGAGGCTGGCGTCTTATCTTGTCGACGTCGTGGTCTTGATCATCATTTACATCGGCCTGACCTTTCTTTTCGGGGTCCCCATCGAAGAGAAGGCCATCTCCGGCGGCGATATCTCGACGACCTTTTATGTGGTTTACGTACTCATGGTGGCGATCGGAATAGGGTACTTCACCTACTTCTTCGGGAATGGGCAGACTCCGGGGATGAAGCTGGTGGAGATCAAGCTGATCCGAGCGGACGGGGTCGAGCCGGTCGGATATAAAAAGGGCTTCTTCCGGTGGGTGGGGATGGAGATATCGGGGACGGTGTTTTTACTGGGATACATCTGGATCCTCATCGACAAGAAGCGGCAGGGGTGGCACGACAAGATCGCCGGAACCTACGTCGTCAAGGCTTAAATTCCGAATTGGAGATCCGAGATCTCAAGCTTCACTTTTTTCCGGCAGCTCTTCACCCTCGCCGTCTTCCTGGACCCAGCCATCCTCCTCGAGCTCGCCGCCCCGATGCTCCGCCCCCCAGCGGAGGTTTCGGACGACGCCGCGGAGGGTCTGGACCTCTCGGTCGGTGAGCCGCGCCCTTCCGAAGATCCTCTTCAGCATCAGCATCGTCTTCTCGATCTTGTGCTGGTGGTACTCTGACTCCGTCAGAGCGGCCCGGAAGTGGTCGAGGAGGCGGGCCAGGTTCTCGGCCCTCGCCAGGGCGAGGTCGCCGGGCGGAACCTGAGATAGCTCGTAAAATAGAATGGCTGCGGCGTGAGAGAGGTTCATTATCGGATAATCCTCGCCTGTGGGGATGGAGACGACGATGTCGCAGGCCAGAAGTTCATCGCGGGAGAGGCCGTCGTCCTCCCTACCCAGAAGGAGAGCCACCTCGCCCGCCGTCCCATCGAGCCTCTCCGCCAGCTCTCGGGGACTGAGGCTCGGAACTCTGAGGTGGCGGTTTGTGCTGCTGCCCCTGACCCCGGTCGTCCCCACGACGAGGTTTGCGCCCGAGGTCGCCTCTTCGAGGCTCTCGGCGATCCTAGCCCCCTCGATCAGGTCCCTCGCGTGCGACGCCATGGCGCGGCCGAAATCCTCGATCTTGCAAGGGCGGACCAATACGAGGTCGGAGAACCCGAAGTTCTTCATCGCCCTCGCCACGGAGCCGACGTTCCCCTCGTAGAGCGGCTCCACCAGGACCACCCGGAGCCTCATACCATCATACCCTCATACCGTCATCCCTTGGAGACTCCCAGGGGCACGACCCGAGCCACCTTCCTCGCTATGTCCAGATGGTGGACCACGTCCACGACCTCGTCGCTCGGCTTGTACACCTCGGGGGCCTCCTCGGCCAGCATCTTGGGGGAGGTCGCCATCACCTTGATCCCGCGCCGGGTCAGGCCGTCCCTCACCTCGGTCCCGGCGTAGGTCTTCTTGGCCTGGGTCCTGGACATGATCCTCCCGGCCCCGTGACAGGCGCTCCCGAAGGTGAGCCTCATCGCGCCCCGGCTCCCACAGAGGACGTAAGAGGGGGTTCCCATGGACCCGGGTATGAGGACGGGCTGGCCCACCTCCCTGTAGGCGGCCGGGATCTCTGGCCTTCCCGGCCCGAAGGCTCTGGTCGCCCCCTTGCGGTGGACGTAGAGCCTCTCCTTCGAGCCGTCGACGGAGTGCTCCTCCACCTTGGCCACGTTGTGGGCGACGTCGTAGACCAGGTCCAGCCGGGCGTCGGCGAAGTACCGCTCGAAGACCTCCCTGGTCCAGGCGGAGATGATCTGGCGGTTGGCCCAGGCGTAGTTTGCGGCCGCCGCCATCGCCCCGAAGTAGCTGTCGGCCTCCGGCGTCCCCAGGGGAGCGCAGGCGAGCTGCTTATCGGGAAGCTCTATCCCGTACTTTCGGACCGCTTTGCTCAGAACCTGGAGATGGTCGGTGCAGATCTGGTGGCCCGCCCCTCTAGACCCACAGTGGATCATGACCGTGACCTGCCCCTCGAAGAGGCCGAACTGCTCTGCCAGACGCTCATCGAAGATCCTGTCCACCCTCTGGATCTCCAGGAAATGGTTTCCGCTCCCCAGGGTCCCCAGCTGGGGCCTTCCCCTCTTCCTGGCCTTGAGGCTGACCTGGTCGCTCTTTGCGCCCTGGAGCTGACCGTTCTCCTCGCAGTGTTCCAGGTCCTCCGGGACGCCGAAGCCCGCCTCCACCGCCCAGGCCGCCCCCCGGGTGAAGGCCTCGTCCAGCTCGTGCTCGGAGACCCGAAGCCTCCCCTTGGCCCCGACCCCGGAGGGTATGTCGTGGAAGAGGTCCTCGACCAGGTTTGAGATCATGGGGGCCACCTCGTCCGCCCGAAGATCGGTTCGGAGCATCCGCACGCCGCAGTTTATGTCGAAGCCGACCCCCCCGGGGCTTATCACCCCGCCATCCTCCCGGAAGGCGGCCACCCCCCCTATGGGAAAGCCGTATCCGAGATGGGCGTCCGGCATCGCCATGGAGTAGTTCACTATGCCGGGAAGGGTGGCCACATTTGCCACCTGGTCGATGGTTCCCGGCTCCACCTGCGCCAGGAGCTTCTCGGAGATGAAGATCCTTCCCGGCACGAGCATCCCCTTCTGGTGGCCCACGGGCACCTCAAAGATGTAATCATCAACCCTGTTCAGCACGGGATCACCTCAAACGTCCAAGACCACCTGAGCGGTCCAGATATCGTCACCTTCCTCTACGGCCTCTCTCTTGATCTCGAACTGGTGAAGGGTGACCGCCTTCACCTCCGTCTCGAAGAGGTGCCTTTTCGGGTCCACCCTCTCCCCACCGATCCGGCCGGAGAGCCTCCATCCGGCCTCGCTCTCCTCCAGGGCCACCTCGAACTTGGAGAAGACGGCCAGCTCCACCTCGAAGAGGTAGAGAATCTCCGACAGCCACCTGTATAGGAGGTCCTCCAGGCTCTCCGACTCCGTCTCTACGGTCCAGGTCTCATCGAGTCTGACCGTGGAGGGGTCTATCATGGCCCCCAGCATGGCGAGGGCGGCGTTCTCGAAGACCTCCTCCAGGCTCCGGCCCCGGGCCCGAAACTTGACATCGGCGGTGTGTTCGAGATACTCGAAAGGTTTCATCTTGATATAAATCAAGGGCAGCCGTTTATTAATAGGTTGAGGTCGGGCCGATGGCCTCTGCCGAGAAGGACCACCTCCCGAGCTTCATCATGAGCCTCATCATGAGCTTCATCATGAGCTTCATCGTGAACCTCATCGTGAACCATCTTGCGAAGCCCCCTAGTGAGCCATTTTTTATTTCCTGCTTATTATCGAAGATCCCAGCCTCGCCGGGTGGTAGAGGATATATACCATAGGTATATCGAGGTTCTGATGGTGAATCGGCATGGCGGAGACGATTGAGGAGATCGCATCCCGGGTTCGAGAGATGCGGGAGCTGTCCAAGGTGACGGCAGCGGAGATGGCAGAGCACCTCCAGGTGCCCCTGGAGACCTACACCTGCTATGAGGAGGGGAAGATGGATATTCCGGCGAGCAAGCTCATCGAGATCGGCCAGAGGCTCGACGTCGACATGAACCTGCTCCTCACCGGAGAAGAGCCGAGGATGCGGATCTTCACCGTGACCAGGGAGGGCGAAGGGGTGGAGGTGGAGAGGAGGAAGCAGTACAGGTACCAGAACCTGGCGGGCAAGTTCCTCTCCAAGAAGGCCGAGTTCTTCATCGTCACCATCGAGCCGAGGAAGGAGAAGCCCTCCGGCTACAGCCATCCGGGCCAGGAGTTCGATTACGTCCTGGAGGGGTCCCTCAAGTTTTCCATCCATGATCACGAGATCATCCTCAACGAGGGTGACTCCATATTCTTCGATTCGTCGTATCGGCACGCCATGGAGGCCAAAAACGACGAGCCCGCGAAGATGCTCGTCGTGGTGATGTAACAGCAGAAAGAGGAACCAAAAATGTCGTCTTTACTGGATAGGTTCGTCCCAAGGTCTGATTTTGAGTCTTACGAGGATTTCGTAGAAAACTTCGAGATTATAATCCCCGAGAACTTCAACTTCGCCTTCGACGTGGTGGACGCTTACGCCGACATGGACCCAGATAAGATAGCTCTGGTCTGGTGCGACGACTCCGGCGAGGAGAAGATCATCACCTTCGGGGAGATGAAGCGCGAGAGCGACAGGGCGGCAAACTTCTTTTCATGCCGGGGGATCAAAAAGGGCGATGCAGTCATGCTCTCCCTCAAGAGCCGCTACGAGTTCTGGATCGCCATGATCGGCCTGCACAAGATCGGTGCCGTGGCCATCCCCGCAACTCACATGCTCAAGAGAAAGGACATCGTCTACCGGATAAGAAGGGCCGACATCAAGATGGTCGTCACCATCGGGGGCGAGGGCGTCCCCGAGGAGGTGGACGGAGCCTGCCGGGAGCTGGGGAACGGTCGGGTCTTGAAGGCCTTCGTCGGGGACGGGGAGAGGAAAGGCTGGCTCAACTTCGGGGCGGAGCTTAAGGCAGCATCCCCAGAGTTCGAGAGACCATCTGGCGACGGGGCGACGAAGAGCTCCGACATCCTCCTCGCCTACTTCACCTCCGGCACCACCGGAAACCCCAAGATGGTCAACCACGACCAGACCTACCCCCTGGGCCATATCCTCACCGCCAGGTACTGGCAGAACGTCGAGGACGGCGGCCTCCACTACACCGTCGCGGACACCGGATGGGCCAAGGCCGTCTGGGGGAAGCTCTACGGCCAGTGGATCGCGGGCTCGGCGGTCTTCGTCTACGATTACGACAGGTTCGACGCGGGACGGATGATGGAGATGGCCGCGAAGTACGGGGTCACCACCTTCTGCGCTCCGCCCACCATCTACCGGTTCATGATCAAGGAGGACATGTCCAGGTACGACTTCTCAACCCTCAAGTATGCCGTCACCGCCGGCGAGCCTCTGAACCCCACCATATACGACAGGTTCCTCGCGGCTACGGGATTGAGGCTGATGGAGGGTTTCGGCCAGACCGAGACCGTCGTCGCCATCGCCAACTACCCCTGGATGGAGCCCAAGCCGGGGTCCATGGGCAAGCCCTCGCCGGGGTACGAAATGGTCCTGGTGGACAGGAACGATAGGGTCTGCGAGGTGGGGGAGGAGGGGGAGATCGTGATCAAGACCGACGGGGGCAAACCGATCGGCCTCTTCGTCGACTACCATCTCGATCCCGAGAAGATGAGGAACACCTGGCACGACGACTACTATCACACCGGGGACACGGCCTGGATAGATGAGGACGGCTACTTCTGGTTCGTAGGACGAGCCGACGACATCATCAAGAGCTCAGGCTATCGGGTCGGCCCCTTCGAGGTGGAGAGCGCTCTGCTCACTCACCCAGCGGTCCTGGAGTGCGCCATCACCGGCGTTCCGGACAAACTGAGGGGACAGGTGGTGAAGGCGACGGTGGTTCTGACCAGAGGATACCTCCCTTCGGAGGAGCTGAAGGTGGAGCTTCAGACCCACGTCAAGAAGATCACCGCCCCCTACAAGTACCCCAGGATCGTCGAGTTCGCGGACGAGCTTCCAAAGACGATCAGCGGAAAGATAAGAAGGGTCGAGATCAGGGAGAAGGACAAGCCCTATCCGGTCATAAACGTCCTGGAGTGCAAGGCCTGCGACCGGTGCGTCATGGCCTGTCCGGCCAACGTCCTCTCCCTGGGGGAGGAGCTGAACGCCCGGGGCTACCATTTCGTCGTCTATTCGGGGGAGGGCTGCACCGGATGCGGAAACTGCTATTATACCTGTCCCGAGCCCTTCGCCATCGAGGTCCACATACCGACAAAGGAGAAGTTCGAGGAGGAGGAGTGAAATGACCGCCCAACTAGTTGACGGAAACAGCGCCGTGATCGTGGGGGCGATGTACGCCGGATGCGACTGTTTCTTCGGTTACCCCATAACCCCCGCCAGCGAGATCCTCCACGAGGCCTCGAAGTACTTCCCCAAGGTGGGACGAAAGTTCGTCCAGGCGGAGTCGGAGGAAGCGGCCATAAACATGGTCTACGGGGCGGCGGCGGCAGGCCACCGGGTTCTGGCGGCCTCCTCCGGCCCCGGCATGAGCCTCAAGCAGGAGGGGATATCCTACATCGCCGGAGCAGAGCTTCCTTGCGTGGTGGTGGACATAGCTCGAGCCGGGCCCGGCCTTGGAAACATCGGGCCCGAGCAGTCGGACTACAACCAGGCGGTCAAGGGCGGAGGACACGGATGCTACCGGAACATCGTCCTCGCCCCCAACTCCGTCCAGGAGATGTGCGACTTCACCATCAAGGCCTTCGACCTGGCCTTCAAGTACAGAAATCCGGCGATAATTCTGGCCGACGGGGTCCTCGGCCACATGATCGAGCCCCTCAACTTCCCCGAGACGGCCGTGGCGCCGAAGATCGACACCACCTGGGCCGTCTGCGGCAACAAAGAGACGAGGGGAAACCTGGTCACCTCCATCGACCTCGACTTTCGAGAGCTGGAGGAGCACAACCTCAGGCTCCAGGACAAGTACGATCGGATCCGGGAGGATGAGGGCGAATTCGAGGAGTACAGGTGTGATGACGCCGAGGTGATCCTGGTCTCCTACGGGATCAGCAGCAGGATCGCAAAGTCCGCCGTGGACGCCGCAAGGAAGGAGAAGATCAAGACGGGCCTGTTTCGGCCGATCACCCTCTTCCCCTTCCCGGCTGAAGAGCTGAAGGCCCTAGCCGAGAGGGGTTGCCGCTTCATCTCCGTGGAGATGAGCGACGGCCAGATGAGAGAGGACATAAGGCTTGCAACCGGATGCAAAGACGTGGCTCTGGTCTCGAGGTTCGGAGGAAACCTCATCGGCCGCGATCAGATAATTGAGATGATAAGGGAGGTGGCATAGATGGCTGCAAAAGAGAAGGTGATAGGACCCGGCGGATTTTATGACCTCTTTGAGAGGAAGGGGGGCTCCGCCCCCACGGCCACCCATTACTGTCCCGGATGCGGCCACGGGATCTTGCACAAGATAATCGCGGATACCATGGCCGACCTCGGCATCCAGGATCGGTGCGTAGTGATGAGCCCGGTGGGATGCGCCGTCTTCGCTTACTACTACCTCGACTGTGGCCACGTCCAGGCGGCTCACGGCAGGGCTCCGGCCATCGCCACCGGGATATCCCGGGCCGAGGACGACGCCATCCCCATCTCCTACCAGGGGGATGGTGACCTCGCCTCTATCGGCCTCAACGAGACGGTCCAGGCCGCAAACCGGGTCGAGAAGATGGCGGTCTTCTTCGTGAACAACACCGTCTACGGGATGACCGGAGGTCAGATGGCCCCCACCACCCTGGTGGGAGAGGTGACGGCCACGACCCCCTCAGGAAGAGACCCTCGGGACTCCGGATATCCGATCCACATCTGCGAGCTCCTGGACACCCTGAAGGCTCCGGTCTACATCGAGCGGGTCTCCCTCGCGAACATAAACCAGATCCGTAAGGCCCGTCGGGCGGTGAGGAGGGCTCTTGAGATCCAGAGGGACAAGAAGGGGTACGCCTTCGTGGAGTTCCTCTCCCCCTGCCCCACCATCCTGAGGATGGACGCGAGAGGAGTTGAGCGGTTCATAAACGAGGAGATGGAGCGGGAGTTTCCCCTGAAGAAGTTCAGAGACCGATCCGGCGAGATGGAGCCGATCGAGAGGATGGAGAGCGACTACTCCAAGGAGTCCCTGGATCGGATCTTTGGCCTGGCCGAAGAGGAGTCGGTCCAGGTCCTCCTGGATCCTGACTTCGAGGTCAAGGGGGTCAAGATCGCGGGCTTCGGCGGCCAGGGGGTCCTCAGCATGGGGCTCGCCCTCGCCCAGGCCGCCTACCGGTCCGGCCGGTTCGTATCCTGGTACCCCGACTACGGCCCCGAGCAGAGAGGGGGCACCTCCAACTGCTCCGTGGTCATATCCGGGGAGCCTATAGGATCCCCAGTGGTCGACCGGCCCGACGTCCTCATCGCCTTCAACCGTCCGTCCCTGGAGAAGTTCGCAAAGGACGTCAAGAAGGGCGGCCTGATCCTCTACGACTCCCTGGCCGGAGCCTTCGAGCCGCCGGAGGGGGTCGCGGCGATCGCGGTCCCGGCGACGGAGATCGCCCTCTCAAGAGGTGTGGAACAGGCCACCAACACCGCCATGTTCGGGGCGCTGATGGAGAGAGGGAAACTCGGCCTTCCCCGGGAGGCTTTCGGCGGGGCTTTCAAGCGGACCTTCGCCAAGAAGCCCAAGCTCATACCCCTGAACCTGGAGATCCTGGAGGCGGGCGCGAAAAGCGTCCGCTGAAGGCTTCGACCAATCGATCCAGGGAAATGCCCGCCCAGAGCCGCATTTGATGCTGGAGCTTCTGGCGGGCGGTTTTATCATCATGGCTATTGAAGGAGAGGCACCTCTCCTCAGCTCGTATGGGCCTGTCTCCCATCCATCCAAATATGGTGCCGGCATCAAGTGTGGTGCCCCCGTCTCTCCATCAGGTATGGTGCCCACCATCACGTATGCTGCCCCATCTCCCCATCACTATGGTGTTGAATATCTCAAAAGGATCGGATTCGGAGATCAATCCCGAGTCGTCGCCTCCGCCACCAGTCGAATATTGTGAGTGAAAAAGGCGAGATGAGCCGCTGCAAGCGAATATCATCCAGAGATTCGAAACCATCAAATTCTGATTACGTGTACCAAAAAATACAAATATGACTGATACCTAACTATGGTTATCACGCAATGAAGGGGTGAGACTATAAAGAAATTTGCAGCGCTATTTGTATTGGTCGCGGCATTCTTTGCCGCTCCAGCAATGGCAGAGGACTGTGATAAGGGACTGTGTTGCGACCCCTGTTGTGAGGACGCAACCCTGAACTCCATGGAAGGTGCAATGACCTTCGGCAAGTTCCCCGCCAATATCAACTTCGACTTCGTCAAGCAGGGCAACCAGGAGGCATGGACCTTTGGGTTTGCGAAAGCGAACCCGATAGCAAGGAACGCCTTCAACCTCGAAAAGAATCAGGTTGCCGGGGCCATGTTTGACAAGAGCGGCCACCAGCGCCAGGAGCTCCAAGCTCAAGGAATTGGTGACCGAAGAGACAGTGATCTCTCCAGCACTCAGGTTGCCAACATAGAGATCATCCAATCCGGGAACCAGGTCGCTCGCGCCGTTGGGGCAGGAATCGCAGACAACCAGGTGAACATCAAGACCAGCCAGTCTCCCTGCACCTGTTGAGCTCCAGGAATATCATGGATAGAAACTGCAAGCCCATCGGCCTTGTGCTGATGGGCATATTCCTCATTTTTGGCACTGTCGGCGCCGTAGTCTGGGAGGGAGATCTCCCCAAGACAGCGGAGCTAGGCCGCCCTGAGTCCTTGAGCCAGTTCAGGAGTTTTCAAGATAACTTTTCCGAGCAGGAGGCTTTGAACTTCGACATCTTCAACCCTGAGGATCTGACCGAAAACCGCTCTTTTGACGCTTCCATCACCGATCTGGCGGGATTCTCCTTATTCGGTGCTCCCGACGATGAAGATACATTCCAGGGCGTGGTGGCCATCAATACCGAGAGGGGAAGCACTGTCAGGGGTGACGGCCAGTTCCGATCCCCGCCCACCGACTTGAACTACATGGATATCGATGTCAGAAACATAATAGTCATATCCATCAACACCGCCCGAGGCGGCAACGCCATCGCGACATCGGAGATCTTCATCGAGCCCACCCAGAGCGGCTCCTGCAGGTCCTGAGGCGACGGTGACTGAAGTTCCATCTTCAAATTTAAATCACCATTTTCAGATCGATGAGCCCCTCATGGATCTCAGCCGCGGCTCTCGCCGTCCGCCGCCGCCCTCCTCAACGCCCTGCCCAGAGAAAGGGAGAGGGACTCGACCTTCTGCCAGTCGTCACCACCCCAAGCCCTGAGATGAAGGGTGAACCTTCCGCTGTAGGCGAGGGTTCTCATGAAGTGGCCGACGTTCTGGAGCTCCATGCCCTCCAGGACCGTGCCCGAAAGCTCCACTTCTTCCCGGTATCCCGGTGCCCCAAACCGGACGGCGGCGAAGGCCAGAGCCTCTCCGGAGGGGACCTGGGAGGATCCCATTCCAGCGTCCAAAAGCTCGGCCAGAACCTGACCGAAGACGATGGCCACGTCCTCGACGGTGTGGTGGTCCCCCGTGGCAAGGTCACCATCTGCCCTCACCTCGAGGTCGAAAGCCGCGGCCTGGGCCACGATCTTGAGGATCTCGTCGAGGAGGGGAACTCCCGTATCCACATCAGACTTTCCCGACCCCTTGAGGTCGAGGGAGACCTCGACCCCGGTCTCCGCAGTATCTCTCCTGAGAGAAGCACGCATGATATGAAGGTCAATTCGAAGATATTTTAACTTATTCAGAGGATCCCTTCGAGACTTTAAGATATCAGGCGGCAGATCAGGATCGAAGTTTCTGGCTCCTCGTGATGGGCCGATCGAAGGGCTTATGTATACCTGGCTCATGTCATTCCGTTCCAAAGGTTGTAGATATGATAGATAAGAGCGAAATACAAGAAATTTTGGATGACTATGAGTTAAAAGAGTTAACTATTGCCACAGTGTGTTCTCATAGCAGCCTCCAGATATTTCACGGGGCTCGGAGGGAGGGGTTCAAGACCCTGGGGATTTGCCTGGGACGACCGCCGAAGTTCTACGATGCCTTCCCCCTGGCCAAGCCCGACGCCTTTCTCAGCCTGGACAGCTACGGAGCTCTCCTCGAGGAGAGCGATAGGCTCGTAGAGGAGAACGCCATCGTGGTCCCTCACGGCTCCCTGGTGGAGTACCTGGGTGCCGAGAAGTTCGAGAAGATGCCGGTTCCGACCTTCGGAAACCGCAGGTCCCTGGCCTGGGAGAGCGACCGGGAGATGGAGAGGGAGTGGCTTCTCAAGGCCGGGATCGACCTTCCGCGGAGGTTTGCGACCCCTGAGGAGATCGACCGCCCCGTGATCGTCAAGTATCACGGCGCCAAAGGTGGGAAGGGCTTTTTCATATCCAAGAGCAAGGGCGAATACCTGAGCAAGGTAGACTCCACCCAAAAGCACACCATCCAGGAGTTCATCCTGGGAACACGTTACTACATCCACTACTTCTACTCGCCCATCCGCTCCGCCGGGTACACCCTCAGCAAGGGGACCCTGGAGATGCTGGGGATAGACCGGAGGGTCGAGAGCAACGCCGACGAGATATTCAGGATAGGCTCGATGGACGAGCTGGAGGCTGCCGGGATATTCCCGAGCTTCGTCGTCACCGGGAACATCCCCCTCGTCCTGAGGGAATCGCTCCTCCCCAAGGCCTTCGAGCTGGGGGAGAGGGTCGTCGAGGCCTCTCTCGACCTCTTCGGCGGAATGATAGGCCCCTTCTGTCTGGAGACGATCGTCACCGACGACCTGAAGTTCAAGGTCTTCGAGATCTCGGCGCGGATCGTCGCCGGGACCAACGTCTTCATCAGCGGCTCACCCTACTCCGACCTGATCGAGGAGGATCTCTCCAACGGCAGACGGATCGCCCAGGAGATCGACCTCGCAAGAGACCTGGGAAGGCTGCCGGAGATAATAAGCTGAGAGGAACGATCTGGGAAACGCTCAGAGGTCTGATCGATCTGTTGCTCAGGGGAGGCTCGGGCAAAGGCTTATTTATCTTCCCCTGGCCTGAATTTCTCTCTTGTATGGCAGGTCTGATCGACACTTACAAGGATGCTACCGCTCTCCAGTGCTCGTTTATAGAGAAGCTGGGAAGGCTCGACCTGGAGAGCGTAAACGCCTTCGCCGATTCTCTGGCGACGTTTTTGAGGCCGAAGGACGAGAACAACTTCGTCTACGGTCTCGCGGCCGGGAGGAGCGCCCTCTCCCTCTACAGCTTCCTCCAGCTCCTTTACAACCACTTCAACGCCTTCCCCTGCACCATGGAGGACCCGGTCCAGAAACACTTCCGGAATACCAGGAGGAACATGGGGATCGCGGTCTCCGGATCCGGCGAGACCCCAGCGGTGAACAAGTACATCGAGGACATCATCGACCAGGGCGGAGAGATCAGGCTGATCACCGCCAACCAGGAGGGTACAGCCTGCAGGCTGGTGGACAGATACGAGAACGGGTCGGTCCTGGTGATCAAGGGGAAGACGAAGTACGACGAGGACATGACCAGGACCTCCAAGCTCTCGCCCATGGGGACGGAGTTCGAGCTGGAGGTCCTCGCCTTCCTCAACGCGGTCTTCAAGGAGATCCAGGGAAGGATCGATGGCCAGAGGGACGACTCCTGCGAGAGCTACCTCTCCACCATACGGGACTTTGCAGGCCAGTGCCGGCTCATCTCCCGGGTGGACGAGGAGAGGCTCTCCCGCTGGTTTGAGAGGCTCTTCCCCCGGAGCGGGAGGTACATCATCGGCGGCGTGGGGAGGTCGGGGCTTGTGGCCAGGGCCTTCGAGATGAGGTTCACCCACCTCAACAAGACCAGCTACTGGGAGAGAGACTTCAACACTCCCAGCTTTCAGATAGGCGACGTTTACGTGCCCATAACCGGGAGCGGAAACACCTACGAGTGCCTGGAAGGGGTGAAGAGCGCCTTCAAGAGGGGGGCGGACGTTCTGCCCATAACCACAAACCCCTCCTCGGAGCTGGTGGAGCTCTTAGCGGAGAAGGGGCGGGAGGAGGAGATCGCCTTCGTTCCGGTCGGCGAGGAGTACCTGGACCAGATCTGCGGGAGTCGGAGGACCACAAGCTGGCTCGTATCCGAGTACAGCATGCACAGGTATCCGATATTCGAGATCAACGCCTCGATCTTCACCAACAGCGTCGTCGCCGTGGGGGCCGAGTTTCTGGGGATCGAAGAGGCGGGGATGAAAAGGCTTCATGCATGAGACGGATCGTGGCCATCTCCGATACTCACCTCGAGTTCGGATCTGAGATCCCTGCGAGCCTGATCGATCTGGCAACGGAGGCCGACCTCCTCCTCCATGCCGGAGACTTGGTCAGCCCGGAGGTCTACGAGGCCTTCTCTGACCTCGCCCCCCTCGAGGCGGTCTGTGGCAACTCCGACCACCCCCAGGTGAAGGCCCGCCTCCCCGAGAGGAGGGTCGTGGAGGTGGAGGAGGCGAGGATCGGCCTCGTCCACCTGGCCGCCCGCTCCCGCGACCTCACCGGAGCCGACTTTTTGGCGAGGGAGATGGAGGTGGACGCCCTGGTCTTCGGCCACATTCACCGCCCCCTGGTGGAGGAGGGTCCCCGGCTCCTCATCTGTCCCGGAAGCCCCACCGAGCCCCGCCTTTCGCCTCCGGCGGCGGCGGAGATCGAGGTCGAAGGGAAAGAGATCCGGGCCAGGATCGTCCTTCTGGGAAAGCCCGTCTGCGGCTACTTCAAATTTGCCGAGTCCCTGGCTGAAAGATCGGCAGACGGGAGAGAAGAGTGGAAAGAAGTGATGAGGGAAGAGCAGAAGAAATAGCGGAGGGGCGGAGGGAGCAGAGGAAGCGGAAGGGAAGAGTGGAGGGAGTGGCAAGGCCTCCCGGCCATCTCATCCTCATTCTCCGGATTCGCCGTCCCGCTGGTGGAAGGCCTGCAGGTCGTCTATGGCGATCCAGCCGGAGCTTCCAAACTCGCGCCTCTCCCGGTCGGAGACCACGAAGAGGACAGAGGTCACGTTGCCGAGGTCGAAGGCTCTTTCTCCGCAATCGCTCCCGTCGGCCGCCATGCACCCGAACTCCCGGTATCCCGACTCCAGCTTCTTCCAGTCCGAGGAGGCGGTGTTAACAGGCCAGGTGAATCTGCTGATCGTTCCCCTGGAGTCCTCCAGCCGGAGCTCCAGGGCGTTGGCGGCGCCGCCCCCCCGGGCGAAGAAGGAGATCCCGTCGGTCCCGGCGAGGTTGAGGCTCCCGTTCCCGTCGCCGCCCGAGAAGGACTTGGTGATCCCCACCCATCCCTCAGAAGCCAGGTCGTAGGATACCCTGGTGGCGTTGTCCTCGACCCCGAGAACCGATCCCATCTCCCTGACCACGGAGCCCTTCCTGTCCTCGACGGTGCTCCAGCCCCCGGCCATGGAGTCGATGAGAAGGGGCCTTGTGACCACAACCTCGACGGACGCCCGCTCCGTCCCGGCGAAGTTGGTGGCGGAGAGGGTGTAGGTGACGTTCTCCTGCGGCGCCAAATTCATCTCGCCACGGAGGGGGACGGCCCCCACCCCCGGCATAATCTCCGCCTCGCCCGCGTTGGCGACGGACCATCGGAGGGTGACGGTTTCACCCAGATCCACCAGTGATCTGTCCGCCTCGAAGCTCTCGATCTCGGGGAGGGCCCGGGTGCTGAAGGTCCAGACCTCGCCCTGGGCCCTCTTTCCTATGGCGTTCTCGGCCACCACCTGCCAGCGGTAGACGGTCCCGGGGGCGAGGGGAGCAGTCATATTGACGAAGAGGTTCCCGGTTCCCCCGCCGCCACTGCGAACCGTCCCCACCAGCTGCATCTCCTCGCCCTCGGCTCCCAGAAGGACCCGGTAGCTGATCTTGGAGTTGGGGTCGATCCCTGCCGAGGAGAGTATGGGCGTTCGGGCACCGCCGCCGGACCACCAGAGGGAGGGCGACAGCCCGATCCCGGTGGTGTTGTCCGGGGGGCAGGGGGTCATTGGAACCCCGGGGCCCGGCGCCAGGGCGTATACCAGAAGCAAGGCCGCCAGGAGCGCCAGGAGCACCAAGAGGCCGGTCCTGGACCGCCCCCTGCGGAAGAGGCCGTCCGCCCTCTCGGCGGCGGTCATGAGAGCCTCAAATAAGCGATCGAAAGGGCCGGTCATATCTCGTCCTCCAAACGAACATTCTATCGGTCTCCCCGCTATCTGATAGGCCTCGATGGGGTATATACTTAACTTTCCTGATTGTGATAGTGGCATGATCCGTCGGCGGGCCGCCGCCAAAATATTTTAGGGTCCTTTACAGTCTAGAAAAGTTGAAGGCAGACATCGAACTGGCTCAACAAGGGGGCAACCCTCAGGCCCTAGGATGAGACGCCGAGGCGGATGAGGCCATTGTCAGAGGGGTGAGGCTGAGAGACTGAGGCGCAGGGCAGGGGGGATGAGATCCACAGAAAGAACCACTGCTGCTGCGAGGCCGCTCCATGAATCACCAGCTATGGAGATTTGTTGGCCGAGTAGGACTTCCTCTAGGTCATCGCCCCAAAGGAGCTGCCGGCCAAAAGCCCGGCGGTGAGGGCGGTCCGTCTCCCAAGGCCGGGGCATCATCCCTCCTTCCCCAGCTCCTCAGGCCTAGATGGAAGGACTATGGATCTTTCGGAGGCTGAGGTCGATGTCCTCATCCTTGGCCGGAAGGCGATCGTATTGCTGCGGCTCTCCCGAGATCCTCCGGTAGCGCTGGGGGGCTGGGATGAGGATGATCAATCTCTTACGATAATTACCGGTTTGCTTCGTTACTATCATATTTACTAAAATTAGGAGAGAATCTGGCGTTCCGAGATTGAGCGAAATGTTTATCGTATGATGTCTCTTCTGCTTATGTGGAGGGAAGTCATCTGTCAGGTTTATCTCGATTACTGGCGTTGCTAGCGTGCATTTTTGTGATTCAGACGGTCTTCGCACAGGATACGGAGCCGCCGAATGTGCTGAGCTTAGATTTCGGCCCCAAGGCCGTCGATACATCGGCGTCTTCTCAGGAGATCATATTCACGGCAAGGCTGACGGATGACTTGAGCGGAGTTACAGACGGCAATATTGGAGGCAAGGGCGCAAGTCCGTCACAAGCTCGATTCCAGAGTCCTTCGGGGAATCAGATATCTGACGTCCTCTTTGTTCCACCTGGCGATCTTATTTCAGGGGACGAATTCAATGGTACATACCAGAGCAAGATGACTCTTCCGAAATACAGCGAACAAGGAACGTGGAAGCTTCAGTATTTTCTCCTGGCGGACGATGTGGGTAACGCAAAATGGTTAACTCAAAATGACATGAACAACTTGGGCTTCCCCACCGAATTTGAAGTAGAATCCTCCGGAGATGTAGAACCGCCCGAGGTTTTGAGTTTCAACTTCGATCCCAAGTCTATTGACACCTCTGTTTCTTCGCAGGATATAATTTTCACTACTCATCTAACTGATTGCCTGAGCGGAGTTACTGATGGCGATATTGGAGGGAAGGGTGTAAGTCCGTCACAGGTCCGATTCCAAAGTCCTTCTGGGAATCAGATCTCTGACGTTCTTTTTGTTCCACCTGGCGATCTTATTTCGGGGGACGAATTCAATGGTACATACCAGAACAAGATGACTCTTCCGAAATACAGCGAACAAGGAATGTGGAAGCTTCAGTATTTTCTCCTGGTGGATGACGTGGGTAACGCAAAATGGTTAACTCAAGATGATATGAACAACTTGGGCTTCCCCACCGAATTTGAAGTAGAATCCTCTGGAGATGTAGAACCACCCGAGGTTTTGAGTTTCAACTTCGATTCCAAGTCTATTGACACCTCTGCTTCTTCTCAGGATATAATTTTCACCACTCATCTAACTGATGACCTGAGCGGAGTTACTGATGGCGATATTGGAGGGAAGGGTGTAAGTCCGTCACAGGTTCGATTCCAAAGTCCTTCGGGCAATCAGATATCTGACGTCCTTTTTGTTCCACCTGACGATCTTATTTCGGGGGACGAATTAAATGGTACATACCAGAACAAGATGACTCTTCCGAAATACAGCGAACAAGGAACGTGGAAGCTTCAGTATTTTCTCCTGGCGGACGACGTGGGTAACGCAAAATGGCTAACTAAAGATGACATGAATAACTTGGGCTTCCCGACAACTTTACGAAACGGCCATAGTGGATCTCTCTCTATCTCCGGCATGAAGTTCAACGATACCGACAACAACACAATCAAAGATGGCGATGAGTCCGGCCTTCCCGGATGGTCGATCGAGTTGCTTTTGGATGGAGAAGTGATCGACTTCATCGAGACCGACCTAGATGGAACCTACTCCTTTGACTACCTGGCTCCCAGTAACTATACAGTGCAGGAAGTCAAGCAGGCAGGGTGGGTTCAGACATATCCGCTGGGCGGATCGCATTCGATCACGTTAAAAGACGCAGATTCTGTGGGGAACGACTTTGGAAACCATAAAATCAAACAAGTGGATACCAAACCGCCAGAGATCGTTAGCTTTGATTTCAACCCAAAGGTGATCGATGCCTGGAATTCGTCCCAGATGATCACAGTAACCTCAAATATATCTGATGACCTTAGCGGCTTTGCGTCATCTGAGATCCGATTTTTCAGTCCATCGGGGGATCAATATATTGATAACAAGCCTCTATTTACACCTATTGATCCTCCATCGATGCAGTCCGCTTCGGGCAGGGTTGAAACTTGCGATACCGAACTAAGAGTTCCTCAATACAGCGAAAAAGGCACTTGGGAGCTGTCCCATCTGATCTTGGTCGATCGTGCGGGAAATGAAGCACATATGGAAAAAGATGATTTGATGGAGATGGGATTTCCCACCGAGTTCGAAGTGGTATCTGAAGGCGACAAAAAGCCACCCAACATTTTGAGCTTCGACATCAATCCCAAGTTGATAGACACGTCCAACTCCTCTCAGACAGTCACTCTAACCGCACATTTGACCGATGACCTAAGTGGATTGGGATCGGCAACCACTTGCATTACGAGGCCCTCAAAATGGTTGACCTGTTGTTATGGAGGAGGAGGCCTCAGGCCAGAACCGGATTATTATACATATGAACTTGAACTGGAATATCCTCAAGGTAGTGAAGAGGGGACCTGGGAGATCGCATCCTTCAACTTTAGTGATGCGGTTGGAAACAGGAGGGACCTGAGCAAAGAAGATCTGGAAACGCTTGGCTTTCCCTCCGGATTTCGGAATCTGCCGCCTGACAAGAGAATTCCCGGGCTTGCGATAGAAAAGAGAGCGTCTTCGAGCATTGCTGCCCCAAACGACCTATTGAATTATACCATCATCTACACGAACACCGGAGACATCTGCCTGTCCGAGGTGGTGATAACCGAGAGCTATCCAGAAGGCGTTGAGTTCATCTCCGCTTCTCCGGCGCCAGACCCCGGCACGAACAATCGGTGGACCATCGGAGATCTGCCCGTGGCTGCCACGGGTAAGATCATCGTGACCGTCAGGGTTTCTGAGCAGCAGGATCTCGAATTCTCCCGAGATGGAGATATATCCGGAGAAGGATTCGTAAACGTCAGAGGGAGCTTATCCACAAGCAAGAGACCCCTCGACCTGAAGAACACCGTTACGATTAATTCCGCAGAGACAGGCCCCGTGAGCGCTTCGGCCTCGGTGAATGTGGCCGATTCGGGAACGGAGCTCGAAACCCGCGAGCACGGATCGGGCCTCTATGATAGCGAGGAGACGTTGAAGCTCCTGACGGAGAACAAGTCCATCGAGATGAACAAAGATGTCTCGGCGACCTACGCCCCCACAACCCTGGGCCTCTACAGAAACCGGTCCGTGGCCTTCTCTTCGAGGTGGACTGAGGAGGCTCGGGCTAAGAACCGGATCACCGGCGCCAGCATGAGCGAGTCGTATCGGCATGCCGCGTTCATCGACGGGGAGTCGAGGATCTTCCTGGACGAGAACCAGTCGGTGATGGAGATCGATTCGACCTTCGAGGGCATGGGCCATTTTGGCTTCCTGAAGATGCCGAGTTCGTCGGACCGCCATAAGACCCCGCTATTTGAGGCGACCGAGGACTACACCGGGAGCTTCAAGGTGGTGGAGAACGTCGATGAGTACGGGTTGGGAGTCTCGTCTGAGAAGGCCGCCTCCGGCGCGGGCCTGGTCGTCGTCGATAAAAGGGTCGGCGAGAGCCAGAGGTCCTACGAGTCGGGCGCGGGCAGCTACGACTCCGAGGAGCTGATCGAGACCTACACGAGCTACATCGCAAAAGACATCAGCGTCGTCAACGCGCCGATGAACCAGAGCCTCACCGGCGACGTGTCGATCAACAGCTCGATGAAGTGGAAGGAGGGTATGCGCTCGAAGGTGCCCGGCACGAGCTACATCGGCGAGGAGTACACTTCGATAACCGAGCTCGACAAGGAGACGGTGGCCAAGGGCTTGAACGAGATGGACACGTTGGCTAACTTCTCCGGACAGGCTCGGTATAGGGCGATCCTGAAGGACGAGGTCGACTTCGATGAGGCTTACTCCGGAGACTACTCGGTGGAGCGGCGGGTAATGTTCTCCGGGACGGCCAAGTACGACCGTCCCCACCTGAACGTCACCAAGACTCTGGACGGTATCGCCGAGGAGAAGGAAGATTGTGATGCCTACAACTGCAGCAAGACGAAGTACATAGCGACCTACACCATATCAATCGAGAACGACGGGAACGCTGCTCTCGGCCCGATATACGTGAAAGACCTCTTCCCACCGGGATCGATCTTCGATGAGCCGTCGTCCTTGAGGCCAATTGAATTGACCGAGACCAGCGCCAACTGGACTCTGACGCACCTTGCGATAGGCGACGTGGCGACGATCATCCTTAAGCTTGACGTGACGAAGTACTACCCCGATGAGCTCGTCAACAGGGTCGAGGTCTGCGGCGGTTACGGCGACAGTTGGGTCTGCGCCTCGAACTTCAGCTCTCTCGAGCTGAACTGGCTCAGCTGCTGCCTCGACGAGACGGTCTCGGTGACGAAGACGGCGGAGGTCGACGACGTGAACTCGAACGTTGTCTGGTACAGGATCGATATCACCAACAACGACAACGTCACCCGTGCGGCGACGGTGACAGATCACCTCCCCGAGGGGATGGTTTTGCTGGACAGCATGGTTTCCTTCGCATCTTACAACGGCAGCACCATCACCTGGAACCTGATCGAGATCGGGCCGTTCGAAAGGGTGACCATCCCTTATCGGGTCAGCGCCCAGCACCCCGGCCGGTTCGTCAACTCCGTATTGGTCGACGCCAGATCCGTCGACGGTCCCGTCGTCCAGCCCGTCCGGGCGAGTTCGGTGATCGAGGTCGGCGAGCCGGCGGAGTGCGAGTCCACGGCCTGCGGGCTGTGGAGCCGGCCCAACTGGGAGTTCGAGTACGTCGGAAGCTACGCGGGCGACCTGACCTGCGGGGATCTGAGCTGAACCGAAGGAAGCTTCTGCCCCGCGGGCTGAACGGCGCGGGGCAAGCACTATTTTTTAAGAAGATCTCGAAGATCAGATCACAGCCCAAACCGCCTGTACGTCATCGCCGAAAAGGAGCTGACGCCCAGGACCTTCGAGACCAGGGCGGC
>DAINAQ010000009.1:0-21337 GCA_036733325.1 Methanothrix sp. | reverse complement strand
GACGGTAATATCCCTGCCGGAACATCTGAAACCCCAGAATTGAGATGATCGTCAAGAAGATTTTGAGCGAGGATCTCATAACCCTCGCCGAGGTGAAGGAGGCTCTGGAGGAGATCAGGCTCAGAAGGGCGGAGGAGCCTGAGGAGCTAGGCTACGAGCTGAGACGGGCGATAAAGCACGCCGAGATCTTCTCCAAGAGCGAGGGCACAGAGAGCCGGAAGACGGTCGAAGAGCTCCTGGGGCTGGAGAAGATGACCCCGGAGATAGCGACCAAGATCGCGGACATCCAGCCCAGGACCAAGGACGAGATCAGGGCTCTCTACGCCAAAGAACGGTTCACCCTCGTAGACGAGGATCTCAACGCCATCCTCGACGTAGTGGTGAGAGGATAACCATCCGAATTAGAGGATAAGCATGACCTCGGGCAGATCTCCACGGCGCGAAGAGATAGCTTGGGTTCTGGACTACCTCCCCTACGGTCACGTCTCGGACTCGATGGGCAGGTTCCAGAAGAGGCCCATCGTCCAGGGGGTGGGAGAAAGGGACTTCGTGCTCATGGAGATGACCCCCAAGGAGGGCGCGGTCCCGGAGATCGGGGTCAAGGTCGTGCTGGTGGGAAAAGACCGGCCGATCATAGATCGGGTCAACCGCAGGATCGGCTACGAGGAGCTCTCCCAGGGGGCTCGAGTCGAGCTTCCCTACGCCCTCCAGAAGATCGTCCTGAAGAAGGAGAACTTTTACCTCCGCTTCTTCAACGAGGCGGGACCCCTGACCACCAGGATGCACGCCCTGGAGCTGCTCCCGGGAATCGGCAAAAAGCTGATGTGGGCGATCCTCAACGAGCGGAAGAAGGGCCCCTTCAAGAGCTTCGAAGATCTGACGGAGCGGGTGAAGGGGATCTACAACCCGGAGAAGCTTCTGGCCAAAAGGATCGAGGACGAGATCGCCGACGACCGGATCAAGTACCGGATCTTCACCGCGGACCCGCGCCGACGATGAGAGAATAAGGTCGACCACGCCAGACGATGCGGGCGACCTCCGATATCCGATTTTTCGAGGGCTATGAAGAAGCTCGGCCAACATTTTCTCGTCGACCGGCGGGTTCTCTCTAGGATCGGCGATTACGCCTCCCTCGACCGGGATGACAGGGTGCTGGAGATCGGGCCGGGGACCGGAAACCTCACCCGCGTCCTTTCGGCCCGGGCGGGAACCGTCTTCGCCATCGAGGTCGACCCGGGCCTGGCCGCTTCTCTGGAGGGGCGCTTTTCGAACCTCACCGTCCTGAGAGGTGACGCCCTGCGGGTATCCCTTCCCGACTACAACAAGGTGGTATCGAACCTCCCCTACCAGATCTCCTCCAAGATCACCTTCAGGCTTCTGGAGAGGCCCTTCGATCTCTCCGTCTTGATGTACCAGAGAGAGTTTGCCGAGAGGATGGTGGCAGAGCCGGGGACTAAAGACTACGGCAGGCTCACCCTCAACGTCGCCCTCCGGGCCGAGGCCGAGATCCTGGAACGGGTGCCCCGGTCCGCCTTTCGGCCGATGCCGCAGGTCGAGTCGGCGATCATCCGCCTCCGGCCCCGAGAGGAGCGGGTCCCCGTCGATGAGCGGGTCTTTGACCATCTGACCCGGACCATCTTCTCCATGAGGAGAAAGAAGGTGAAGAGAGCCCTCGCCGCCATGAAGGTCTCCTCCGAAATCCTCTCGCGCATCGACCCCGAGCTTCTGGAGAAGAGGCCTCAGGAGCTCTCCCTGGAGGAGGTCGTCGATATGGCGGAGGCGGTCTCGGCAACTGATCGTTGAAGCTCTCTGCCCGGGGAAGAGCCTCGAATTTTTATATCAAGCTGCCGTCAATAGATCCGATGATAGCATCTGTTGAGCGCTCTCAGGTCTCGGGCGCGATCTCCGTTCCGCCCTCCAAGAGCTACACCCATAGGGCGATCACCATCAGCGCCCTGGGACCCGGCGGCTCGGTGAAACGGCCGCTCTTATCCGCCGACACCAGGGCCACCATCAAGGCCGCCGAGGCCTTCGGGGCCCAGATCGAGGGGCAGGAGGAGGAGCTGGCGGTGATCGGGGTCGGCGGAAGGCCAGCGACGCCCGAGAACGTGATCGACGTTGAAAACTCGGGGACCACCCTGCGGATCATGGCCGGGGTGGCCGCCCTCACCGAGGGCGCGGTCCTCACCGGGGACGCCTCCATCCGCCGCAGGCCCAACGGCCCCCTCCTCAACTCCCTTCGCGATCTGGGGGCCGAGGCCTTCTCCATAAAGAGGAACGACTGCGCCCCCCTGGTGATCCGGGGGAAGGTTCGCGGCGGAAGGACCGTCCTGGACGGGAGCGTCAGCTCCCAGTTCCTCTCCGCCCTCCTCATCTCCTGCCCCCTCGCCGATGGGGATTCTGAGATCGAGATAAAAGGAGATCTCAAGAGCCGCCCCTACGCCGAGATCACCCTGGAGATGCTGGAGGGCGCCGGGGCGAAGATCGAGACCGACTTCCGCAGGTTCTTCATTGGGGGCGGCCAGAGATACGACCTGGACGGCTACATCGTCCCCGGCGACTTCTCCTCCGCCTCTTACCTCCTGGCGGCGGCGGCGGTGACCGGCTCCCGCCTCACCGTCCGGGGGCTCTTCCCCTCCAGGCAGGGCGACTCGGCGATTGTGGCCATCCTCCAGGATATGGGGGCCAGGATCTCCTGGGACCGGGAAGAAGGTGACCTCGCCATCGAAGGACGCGACCTGGAAGGGGTCGAGGTGGACGCGAGCCTCACCCCCGACCTCGTCCCCACCATAGCGGTTCTGGGAGCCGTTGCGGAAGGGAGGACCGTGGTCAAGAATGCAGAACATGTCCGCCACAAGGAGACCGATCGGCTCCATGCCATGGCAATAGAGCTCTCCAAGATGGGGGCGAATATAGAGGAGAGGTCCGACGGGCTGGTGATAGAGGGCGGAGAGCTTGCTGGGGCCAGGGTGAGCGGCCATCACGACCACAGGATCGTCATGGCCCTCACGGTGGCGGGGCTGGTGGCGGGAGATACCAGCATAGACACCGCAGAGTCCGTCTCCGTCTCTTACCCCGGCTTTTTCGAGGAGATGGCAAAGATCGGGTGCCGGGTGGAGGTCAGCGAAGGGTGAGCTTGAGCGCGGCTCTTTATCGCCCTCGCCCCTCATCCCCTCCATAAGTCTTATGTATCAGTAGCGAATCTCAGGCTTGGATTACTGTTTGCGATTGAATTCGCCCCATCGGCTTTTGCTGATGCGCGGGCGGCGTCGGACTATGATCCGGGGCTGCTCCAGAGGGGCTTCGAACGGCTCGAAGCCCTCAGATTTCTGGAGGAATAATTTGCCAGAAGAGAATGAAGAGCTGAAACATATAGTGCGCATCCTGAACACCGACCTCAACGGTCATCAGCCTGTTCAGATGGCGCTCACCGGCATCAAGGGTATGGGCAGGCGGAACGCCCGGCTGCTCACCCAGAAAGCAGAGATCGACCCCACCGAGACCCTGGGACTGCTCCCGGACGAGGCCATATCCAGGCTTCGAGATCTGGTGGAGTCGGCCCAAGACCACCTCCCCGTCTGGATGAAGAACAGGAGAAAAGATCTCCTCAGCGGCGAGGACAGGCACGTCATGGGAACCGATCTCGTCCTCGTCCAGAGGGAAGAGATGGACATCATCAGAAAGACCCGCAGCTACAGGGGGATCAGGCACGAGCGCGGCCTCCGCGTTCGAGGGCAGAAGACCAGATCCACCGGTCGAAGGGGAGCTACGGTGGGCGTCAGCAGGAAAAAGGCGTGATCGAGGCGGGCTTTTATGGGATATCCTGGTAAGTGTAGGAAGAGCTACGATACTCCGCACCACCCCTGGGAGGCCGATCGGATGGCTCAGGAGGTGGAGCTGGTCAAGAGTTACGGGCTCCGCAACAAGCGAGAGGTCTGGAAGGCCCAGAGCCTCATAAGGAAGTACAGGCGGGTAAGCCGTCAGCTTCTGGCAGCCACCACCCGCGGCGAGTCGGGGCTTGAGACCCAGGCGGAGGACGTGCTGGAGCACCTCAAAAAGTACGGGATGCTCAAGGAAGATGGGGATCTCGACTCCGTCCTCTCCATAAAGGTGGAGGACCTTCTGGAACGGAGGCTTCAGACTCAGGTCTATCGTCAGGGGCTCGCCAAGTCCCTGAGGCAGGCTCGCCAGTTCATAGCTCACGGCCACATTCAGATCACGGGACGTAAAGTTACAGTTCCCGGATATTACGTCAGGCGTGGCGAAGAGATGACCATCGATTACTACCCTGGTTCGCCCATGGCTCAGGAGGCTCATCCTGAGAGGGCCACCAGAATACCCAAGGTGGAAGGATAAACATGGCAGAAGGAAAATGGGGCGTAGCCCACATATTCGCCTCCTTCAACAACACCATCATCACCATAACCGACCTCACCGGCGCGGAGACGATCGCCAAGGTATCGGGCGGAATGGTGGTCAAGGCCGCAAGGGACGAGAGTTCGCCCTATACGGCCATGCAGATGGCGGGCCAGATCGCCGAGCAGGCCATGACCAACGGGATCATAGGGGTCCACGTCAAGGTCAGGGCCCCCGGCGGGAACCGGCAGCGTTCTCCGGGGCCGGGAGCTCAGGCGGCGATCAGGGCTCTTGCCAGAGCCGGGCTGAAGATCGGAAGGATCGAGGACGTGACCCCGATTCCCCACGACGGCACCAAGCCCTCCGGAGGTCGGAGGGGCAGACGGGTGTGAGCTTTGCAGGTTGAACTGTTGGAGCTGAGAGAGGGCCGGGCGAGGTTCCTCCTGAGGGGAGTGAAGCCAGCCTTTGCCAACGCCATAAGACGGGCGTGCCTGGCAGAGGTACCGTCCCTCGCCATCGATGAGATAAGTATTTATGACAATACATCGGTCCTCTTCGACGAGCAGCTCTCTCTGAGGCTGGGGCTGGTTCCGATAAAGGCCGACGACCTCAGCATCTTCAGAGTCCCTGAAGAGTGTGATTGCGGTGGCGCGGGCTGTCCCGCCTGCCAGGTGGGGATGACCCTCTCCGCCGAGGGGCCCTGCACCGTTCACTCCGAAGATCTGAGGTTTTCGGATCCCGGAGTCCAGGTCGTATTCGAGAAGATCCCCCTCGCAATCCTGGGAGACGGCGAAAAGCTGATGCTGGAGGGGATCGTAACCCTCAACCGGGGTACGGTCCACGCCAAGTGGCAGGCTGGAACCCAGTGTGGCTACAAGAACCTGCCGGAGATCCGGATCAGCGCTTCATGTGAAGGCTGCGGAAAGTGCGTCGAAGTCTGTCCGCGAAAGATCCTGGTCATCGAGGAGGCGGAGGGCAGGGGCATGCTGAAGGTCATCGACCCGGTCAGCTGTTCCCACTGCAAGCTCTGCATGCTCGAGTGTGAGATCGGAGCGATCGAGGTCGTCCCCATCGAGGACGTCTTCGTGATGAAGATAGACACCGACGGATCGATGCCTGCAAAGGACCTGGTATCCGGTGCTGCAGGCGAGATCAAGAGGCGCGCGTCGCTCCTCAGCCAGCAGCTGAGCGAGCTGGCGTAAGGACGCGATTAAATTAACCCTGGGCGGGGGTTGCCAAGCCAGGTCAAAGGCGCAAGGTTGAGGGCCTTGTCTCGCAGGAGTTCGTGGGTTCGAATCCCATCCCCCGCACCAATTTACCTTTTCCGTTTCTGATTTGCAATCGTTTTCCTCGTAATATTCCTTATATCTCCTCGCATCCTCCTCGCAAGGTGCGATCAACGGTTACTAGGCCTGTTCCATGGTCGGGTATGCAACATGCATGCGGCCGCCGTCGACATATTGATCGTCTCCGGATACATCTCCCGGATCACTGTTGCTGTAGAGGTAAAGCGGCCAGTCTTTGTAAGTGGTCTGGTCTCTTCCGTCATCTCTTGTTATCGTATCGAAATCGTCGCGGTCAAGGTCGCTGGGAAGATCGATATCCTTTGAGCTATAGAAGGGGTCCCAGTCGTCATGGTCGACGTTGCTCTTTTTCGGATCGTCCCCATCGTAGTAGTAAAGGGTCAGACCATCCTCGTCGATGAGGTAAACTCCCACCTCTCCATCGTAGGAGGTATCTATGGTATATGCTCCTGCCGTCGCCGCGGCGAAGATGATCGCGGCCACGGTCAGAACCCCAAGTCTAAATTTTGTCGGCATAGAAACACCAAGGTTTTTTATAGATATCTCGATAGCAATTATTAAGTTTTTCTACTATAGATTTGCTGACTATTATAATAGTTTGCTCGATTATCCCTACTTATATCGATTGCTGGGGATTTAAAATTATAATTCCGAATTATAAGTGATTTGATACGAATTGTAAAAGAAAATGATATAACTCATTATTATCTGGAAAAGCAGCAAAAACCTTTTTATATGTAAATACAAAATTTCAGTTTGGAGTGAGATATGAGGAGAAGGGACCTGGTTGTGGCTCTGATCTTGTTGATCTTTCTCTTTATGGGCTCGGTGGTGGGCGAAACCGCACCAGGGAAAAACTCTAAAGAGATCGTACAGGCCAGCGAGATTCTGACCACGATCGAGCGAGGCCAGCCGGTGGTTTACGATGGAGTGATCGTCGAAGGAGACCTCTACCTCAATGGAATGACCCTTGACTCTGTTCACTTCAATAAAACGATCTTCAATGGATCTGTAAATTTCCAGAAGGCCAATTTCAGCGGAGATGCCTGGTTTTCGGAAGCTAATTTCAGCAAAGATATAATATCTGAGTATGCGGTATTCTCGGGTACAAAGGCGAACTTTGAAAGCGCACAGTTCGGAGGTTATGCCGATTTTAAAAAGGCACAATTCATCGGCCTTGCTAACTTCTACAATGCAACTTTTTCGAGCAAAGCCGTCTTTGATATGGCCCGCTTCGAATGCGATTTGTGCCAGGATACGAGCTTTTACAAGGCATTCTTCGCTGGCGATGCTAATTTCTACGAAGTCAATTTTTCCAGCCGCGCCAACTTCGGAAATGCGCAATTCAAGCAAAAAGCCGTATTCAATAAGGCATATTTCAGCGATGGTGCGAACCTGGCAAATGCACAGTTCTTTGAAGCTGCCAACTTCAAAGAGACGCAGTTTGGCGGAGATTTGAACTCAGAATCTGCCAACTTCAGCGGAAATGTCAACTTTAAAGATGCGAGCTTCTCTGGTGATGTCTCGTTCAAAAAGACGAAATTTTATAACGATGTCGAATTTATTAATAATACATTTCACTCTAGTGCCGAGTTCGAAGAGATCATCTCTGCTGCAGGCTGCAGCTTCAACGAGTCCAAATTTGATGAAACTGCGGACTTTTCCGGATCTATCTTCGATAGAAGCGCGAATTTCAAAGAAGCAGCATTCTTAGGTGATGCCCACTTTGATAAATCAACCTTCAACGAAATGGTCAACTTCGAAGATGCTCGATTCCCTGAATATGCCTTCTTCGAAGATGTAAATTTTACTGATACATCCAGGATTCGCTTAGATAGAGCTCGGTACGAAAAGCTACTCCTGCATTGGGAGGATGTTACATACGACAACCCTCTTCGATGGTCGGATGATGTCAAGCTCGAATTCGATAGTGAAGTTTACTTAAAATTGATTAAAAATTATAGAGAGCTCGGATGGTTTGAAGATGCCAACGAATGTTATTATTATTTTATGAAACTGAGGCCTTACGACAGTGATATGCGAATTTATAGCATAATTCTTAAATACATATACGGATTTGGCACAAAGCCGATGCGCCCGATAGGGATCTCCATTGGGATCATATTATCATTCGCCTTAATTTGGGATTATTATTATCGTGAAGATATTAAATCTACGAAATTCAGGGATTCTCTAAATTTCAGCATCAGATTATTCCTATCCGGCACCAAGCTTTCCATCGAACCTCCAGAGTATAAGCCTGTACCCGCAACCGGATTTTTGGAGAGGAACCTCTTCGAGATCGAACGGGTGGCGGCATCAATATTATTTTTCTTCTTCCTATTCGCCGCCTCTGCGAGCTTATTAATAAAAATAACATGATGGAAAGCTCGGGGCTCAAAACCTTTTATTAGACCAAGCCCCTTGGCGGGGATCATGCGCAGAAGCTCAAGCTCCGTCCGGGATAAGAGGGGAGATGGCCTGGGCCGTGCCCGCCATCCCTGCCGCCTCAATCCTTCGACGATCGCGATTTTGATCTCCTTCTCCCTGCTCATCATCGGATCCGCCGCCGGCGCCACCCTGACCGTAGCTCCGGGCCAGAAGATCCAGACGGCCATCGGCGCGGCGGGAGAGGGCGACACGGTGCTGGTGGAATCGGGTGTTTACAGGGAGAACCTGGTCCTTAACCAGGGGATAGTCCTCTCGGGGATCGGACGGCCTCTGATCGACGCCGGCGGCTCCGGCTCCGCGGTCACCCTCCGCTCGGAGGGAGCGGGGGTGGTGGGCTTCGAGGTCTCTGGCTCCGGGCCGGGGGAGATGGATGCCGGGATCCGGGTCCTCGCCGACAACTGCACCCTCGCCGATAACCACATCTTTGGAAACAGCATCGGCATCCTCCTCCAGGAGGGCAGGGGAGCCGCGATAAGGAACAACAGCGTCCAGGGGAACGGGGTGGGGATATACCTTGAGACCTCCTGGGAGAACGAGATCAGCTTCAACCGGATCTCCGACAATGGTCTTGGGGTCCGGGCCATCAAAATCAACGTCTCTGAGAGCATAACCGAGTCGGACGCCGGGGGGGTATCGATCAAATATACGCCCAAAAATGCGCCCAACTCGGAGTCATCGGCGGTCGAGGTGAGCGAGATCGGCTTTTCCGGGGCCGCAAGGGAGAACAGGATCTTCGGAAACGAGCTTCTGAACAACGACCAGAGCGCCGATGACGACGGCGATAACCTCTGGAGCGACGGCGCCACGGGAAACCACTACGACGACTTCGACTCCATCGAGGAGGGTTGCAGGGATAGAGATAGAGACGGGGTCTGCGACTCACCCCGGACCATCCCCGGCGGGTTCAGCGTCGACCAGCATCCCGTCGCCTCTGAGGATGCCATCCTGAAGTACGGGGCAAAGTCCGGCGACTTCGAGCTCTTCCTCTATCGATCGACCTTCTCTCCGGGCGCGGAGATCGAGCTCGGCTTCCGGGCCCCCGAGAACTCCAGCGGCAGGGTGGAGCTGGTCGCATCACCCCTACCTTCAGCCGAAGGGGAAGAAGAAGAAGGGGCAGAGGTGGTAGGAGCTGAGACGGGTGGAGCTGGGACGGGACCCGCCCAGGCGGCTCTGGAGAGCCGGCCATTGACCGGCTCAAGCGGAGCCGTCAGATTCACCGCCCCCGCTTCTGAGGGATCTTACGCTTTCAGGATGTATGACCGCTCGGGAGCCCAGATCGCGGCCCTCCCCTTCTCCGTGGCGATTGCGGAGCTCGTCGTCTCCAATGCCACGGCCGGGACCTGCGACAGGGTGAACGTCAGCTTCAGCGGCGCTCCCGGATTCGAGAACGATTGGATCGGCCTCTACGCCGTCGGCTCCGGGGACGAGAGCCCCCTCTCCCGAAGGTACCTGGATGGGACTGATGACGGGACTCTGACCTTCAATATGCCCTCCTCGGCCGGTAGCTATGAGTTTCGGATGTTCGAGGACGACGGATTCACCAGGATCGCGGCCAGCACCCCCGTAGAGGTGGAGGTCTCCGCCGGGGTGAGGGTGGAGGCGACGCCGGCGAGAGCCAGCCCCGGCGAGGCGATCACCGTCACCTTCTGGGGCGCGAAGCCCGCCTCCGCCATCGGGATGTACGAGATGACCCGGCCCGACAAGTACATGATCGCCATGCTCTGGACGAACGGGAGGACCTGCGGAACCATGACCTTCGCGGCGCCCCGGAGCCCGGGGAGGTACGACTTCAGGCTCTTCGAGGACAACGTCCACCGGAAGCTGATGGGAGCGAGCAACGTGGTGATCGTGGGCTGAAGAAAAAGTAGGGGGAGAGATGGCGAGAGGCGAGCGGGCGGGGTTCAGGTCAGGCCCCGGTAGTACCCCCTGGGGATGGTGATCTCAAACCTGGCCCCCTTGCCCTCCTCGCCGTTTTCGGTGATGGTCATGCCGGTGATCCCCAGAATCTCCCGGCTGAGGAAGAGTCCGTAGCCGTTGTGCCTGCCCAAGCCGGGCTCGAAGATCCGGGTCTTCATCTCCGCAGGTACTCCCAGGCCGTCGTCCTCGATCACCAACACCCCGGCCCCTTTCTTCTCGAAGCAGGAGGCCCGGATCTTCTTCACCCCCCCGCCGTGCATTAATGAGTTATCAATGAGGTTATCGAAGACCTTCTCCAGCATGGAATCGGAGAAGACCTCCAGCCCTCCGGTGGATATATCCAGCTCAACATCGCCGATCATCGATGGTGCCGAATCCGCGGCCCGGCGGAGGAGATCCCCGACGGAATACCATTCGGGGGCTTTGACCCCCATATTCTGGTAGTCCCGGGTGAAGACGAGCTTCTTCTCGATCTTATTTATCTGTTCCAGGACCTGATTTGTGGACTCGCTGTAGTCGTCCTCGGCGTGGATCTCGGTCAGAAGGGTTGCGTACCCGGATAGGATCGATATCTGGTTGAGGATATCGTGCCTGGTGACGCTTGATAGGAGGTTGAGCTTCTTGTTCGCCTCCTGGAGGGCCAGCTGGGACTGCCAGAACCGGGTCACATCCTGGGTGATCCCCAGCATCCTCAGAGGGCGGCCCTTATCATCCCTCTCCGTCACCTCGCCCCGGTCATGTACCCAGATCCACTCTCCATCCTTGCGCTTCAACCGGTAATCCAGCTCGTAGTAAGGGGTCCGATTCTCCAGGTGGTCCTTGAGGACGGAGACGCTCCTTCCGAAGTCGTCGGGATGGATCATCTTCTCCCTCTCCCTCTCCGCCCCAAAAAGCTCGTCTTCATCGTATCCGAAGATCTCGACCAGCCGCCTGTTTCTGACCACCTCTCCGGTGAGCAGGTCCCGGTCCCAGATTCCCAGGTCCGCGGCCTCTATGATCAGCCTGAGCCTCTCCTCCCTATCCTGGAGCGCCATCCCGGTCTCCACCATCTCGGTGATGTCGCGGATCGACTCGATCGCCCCCAGAGGATTTCCGTCATCCCCAAAGAGGGGCGAGGCCGCCGCCCAGGCGTAGATGCCCTTCACTCCGCGAGGCGGGGAGATGACCGACTCGGCGAAGATGGTATTTCCCACCCTTTTGGCCTGCTGGAAGAGAGACTCGATCTCCTGATCGTCGGAAAATACGAGATCGATGAGCATGGGCCGTCTGGTCCCGTAGAAGACCTTGCCGTGAGCGTTGCCGCCCTTCCCCATGATCTTCTTCTTCGATATTCCGGTCATCTCCTCGATCGCCCGGTTCCAGGCCATCACCTTTCCCTCCTGGTCCACGACGAAGGTGGCGTCGGGGAGAAATTCGATGATCTCCTCAAGGGTCCTGTAAGAGGCTGAAAGCTCCTCTTCCGCCTGCCTCATCTCGGTGATGTCCAGGCCCTGAACTATGGTGGCAACGACCGACCCGTCGGCATGAGAAAAGACCTTGGCCGAGTTCCAGAGGAGGGTCCTCTCGCTCCCGTCCCTGCACCGGATCGGGATCTCCACCGGCTCCCAACCCTCACCGTTGAGGGCGTAATCCGTCTCTTTGAGGAGCTTTCTGCCTTTGTCTGAGAAGAGAGCCGTGACGTCTCTATCCACCATCTCCTCTGAGGAGTAGCCGGTCAGCCGCTCAAAGGCCCGGTTGAACCGGACGATCTTCAGCTCGGGGCTCCAGACCACCATGGGGGCGGTAGCGGAGTGGAGGAGGCTCTCCATGTAGTCGCGAGCTTCATAGAGGTCGAGCAGCGCTTCCCTCCTCTCGGTGATGTCCCGGATGGTCTCGATGGCGCCGATCATGCGCCCCTCTTGGTCGAAGAGGGGGGAGGCGACGATGCATATATAGGCCCCCTCACCGCCGTGCAAAGAGGGAACGAAGCACTCGGCGTAGATGGAGTCTCTCCTCCGGATGACGAAATCGTAGTGATCCTCCAGATGCGCATCCCCGGAGAGGATCTCGTCCATCAGCAGGGGCTTTTCAGCCTTATAGAGAGCTTCGCCGCTGAGGCGAGCGCCCTCCCTCATGATCTCCACTCTGGATATCCCGGTCAGCTCCTCCGCGGCTCGATTCCAAGAGACGACGCTTCTATTGCAGTCGACGACGAAGGTGGCGTCGGGGAGAAATTCGATTATGTCATGAAGCCTCTTGTTGGTGCCTCGAAGATCCTCTTGGGCGGCTCGAAGATCCTCGTTGGCAGCTCGAAGATCCTCAGTCATCCTCTTATGGTCGGTGATGTCGGAGAAAATAACCCCGAACTGTCCATCGACGGCGGGGAAGGCCGATACTCTGAAATGTCTGTCAACTGACGGGAGATAACTCTCAAACCTGGCCGGAGATCCGGTCTCGACAACATTCGCAAAAAAATGCAAAGATGGAGGGGTCTCTGTCCCGGAGATCTCGGTGCCTCTCTTTCCGATCAAATCTTGTGGCTCGAGGCCCAGAACGAGTTTGACCTGCGAGTTGGCCTCCTTTATGAGGAAATCGACGGGGCTGTTCTGGGCGTCGCGGACCAACTCACATAGATAGAAGCACTCGTTCATGCCCGCGAAGAGCCTTCTGTACTTCTCCTCGCTTTCGATTACCGCCTTGTTCGCCCTCACCCTCTCCGCAGCCTGGCGGATCTGATGGGCCAGCTCTGCGTAAAGCATTTTGGGATCGGAATTTTTTTGGAGGTAGTAGTCGGCTCCGTTGTTCAGGGCCTCTATGACCACCTCTTCTCTGCCCCTTCCGGTGAAGATTATGAAAGGGATATTGGATTTTTGACCTCTTATCTGCTTCAGAAGAGATATGCCGTCCATCTCCGGCATCATGTAGTCAGAGACCATCACGTCGTAATGCCCATTTTCTTTTAACCTCTCCAGCGCATCCTTAGCCGACTGAATGCAGTCTACTCGTATGTCTCCGGATCGTTCGAGGAATATTTTAGTAAGATCAAGCATCGAAGCATCGTCATCCACCATCAATACTTGAATCATATTAGGTCAACTCCAATTCATCTCTCATTTTTCATCGGCTGCAAGTTTTGCCCATAACAAGTAGGAAATTATTTATAAATACTTTTTGATGGGTGAGCCGCCTAAAATCGAAACCTTTAGAATTTGTAGATGCGCTGGACGGTGAAAATGCAAAAAAAGTTGGTCCTCTGAGGATTTACCCCCCCCCCCACATATCAAAAATTTTAATTTTGTTTTTTCCGATTAAGGGGGTATTTAAATTAGTTTGCCCGATAGGAGTTAATAAAGAAATCCTCCGCTGTATTTTTTGACTTCATCTTCAAGAGGTATAGGCGTAGAACGAGATAATAGGCCTGCCAAACTGCATTGAAAGTATAGAATTGCTGGAAGATTGGTAGCGGGGAGTAGATTTGAACTACTGATCTACGGGTTATGAGCCCGTCGGGATTTCCTGACTACCCCACCCCGCTTCGCCGGGTACCGCGCGACAGTTCCCAAACCCGCTCCGATCATATAAAGGTTGTGCATCGCCGCCATCCCTCCTCCGGCGGCGAAGGCCGCCCGGCCGGCGGTCCGGCCCTGCCAATCATGAATCCAGAATCGGCGCCGGCAGGCATCCTCCGGCCGGGCCGGGTACGAGGTGAACGGAAGCCGGGGAGGCGCCGCGCACGCCCCTTCCGCCCATTTCGGGAAGAAGAGGAGGGACCGGTCGATTTGGGTGGGCAGCGGGGGAACTCGGCACCTTCGGCCGGGCCGGGGCCTCAGCTCAGGTTCTCCATCGCCTCCTCCACCGACCGGTCGTGGTGGACGATCGCCGCGATGGCCCTGGTCATCTTGATCGGGTTCTCGTGCTGGAAGACGTTCCTTCCTATGGCCACCCCCCGCCCCCCGGCGTCGATGGCGCCGCGGATCATCTCCAGAAACTCCTGGTCGGTCTCGGTCTTGGGGCCGCCGGCGATGACCACCGGGACCGGGCAGCCCGCGACCACCTCCTTGAAAGTATCGGGGTCGCCGGTGTAGTTGGTCTTGATGATGTCGGCCCCCAGCTCCGCCCCGGCCCGGGCGGCCAGGGAGACCACGTCCACGCCGTTGGGGTCGGTGATCTTCTCCCCCCGCGGGTACATCATGGCGATGAGGGGCATCCCCCAGAAGTCGCACCTTTCGGCCACGCTGCCCAGCTTTCTCAGCTGATCGGCCTCGGTCCCGGAGCCGATGTTGATGTGGACGGAGACGGCGTCCGCCCCCACCTTCAGGGCCTCCTCCACCAGGCAGACCTGGACCTTGTTGTTGGGGTCGGGGCCGAGGGCGGTGCTGGCGGACATGTGGACGATGAGGCCGATGTCGCTTCCGTAGCCGCGATGGCCGTGCTTCACCATCCCCTTCTGTTGGAGGACGGCGTTGGCCCCGCCCTCGGCCACTTTATCCACCATCTCCGAGAGGTTCACCAGCCCCTTGACCGGACCTACGGATATCCCGTGGTCCATGGGGATGATGACGGTATTTCCGCTGTTCCGGTCGATGATCCTCTCCATCCGCACCCTCTTGCCAATCTCGCTCAATTCCGAAATCTCCTGTGTGTTAACATGGCGCATGATAACATATATCATATATAAGCCTGACGCCGTGATATTTATAGGGGGGTGAGACCGATACCCATCGGAGCTGATAACTTGGAGCAGGAGTTCGGCAGAATGAAAAAGAGCGAGACCACGGAGCTGGTGATCAGGCGGACCGAGTTTCGCGGCTCGGCGGGGATCGACATCAGAGAGTACGTCACCAGCGAGAAGTACACCGGCTGGTCCAAGAACGGGATCAGGATACCCGTCAATCAGTGGCGGTCCTTCAAGGAGATCCTGGACAGGATCGAGGTCCCAGAGGGAGGAGAAGGCGATTAATCGGGACGGCTTCGAGCGGGAGTACCGGGGATGGCTGGTCTCGGTAGCGAAGGATCTCGCCCGCGAGCTGGCCGGAGCCGACCCGGGATCGAGAGATGGAATCCTCCGGAGGTTCCGGGAGATGGAGGACCCCATGCGGGTATTCCGCCCCCTGTCGGACCCGGACCGAATAGCCCGCCTGGGGGGCGAGGAGGCCGGAGGGTACATCCTGGTGGAGACGGACGCCGTCACCTTCTTTCCCTCCATCGACTCCTCCAACCCCGGAGCCCTGGATTATGCCGTGGCCATGAACCGACGCTACTACTACCGGGGGCTGTGGTTCTCCATCATCTCCCTCAACTCCGAATACCTGAGCCGGGTCTCCGACCGGGTCCTGGCCTTCGCCCTGGAGCACGAGTTCGAGATGGGCAGGCTCTACCAGCAGGCCTTCGATGAGATGAGGAAGCTCTCCCCCGGAGAGAAGCTGGAGATAAGCCGGCTCGCCCACCAGGCCTCGGCGAAGAAGACCAGGATCTCCCTGGAGGATCTGATCGACGAGGAGCGGCTGATGGCGGCCCTATCCGAATCCCAGCCGGTCATCCCCAAGCCCTACGCCGAGACCGCCCTTCTGGCATATCTCGAGGAGAACTTCTCGGATCTGGCAAAATTCGGCGTCAAAAGCGATGGCCAGGAAGAGGACGCCTTCGGGGCCGAGCTCTACGATGAGTTCGAGGGATGGTCGGAGTTTTCCATCAAGTCCTTCCGCCTCTTCGTTCGGGAGACGGTCGAAGGCTTGAGGGAGGCGTATCGAGGATACGTCTAAGAAGCGCTTTTTTCAGATCATCTTCTCATCCGCCCTGATCCGTTTTAATCCTCTGACCGTCATCCACGACCATCATTCCTGGATGTCATCTCTGAATGTATTCCATGACCATCATCCATCCCGGCCGTTTCTTCATCTCCAACCGGTCTCCGCCGGCCATATCCTGTCCGGAGCCGAAGAGCCGGCGGGTCTGATCACCCCCTAAAATCGAGGAGAAAGGGGACCGGAGATCGAGCCCTGAGCATTTAAATAGTAGTCTTTCCCTGTAAGTTGCCATCAAGATCATTCGAGGAACCCGATTTGTCCAGTCAATCCAACCTGCACAAAAAACCGGCCGTGAACATAGGCATGGTGGGCCATGTCGACCACGGCAAGACGACCCTGGTAAGAGCCCTCTCCGGGGTGTGGACCGACCAGCATAGCGAGGAGATCAAGAGGGGGATCTCCATCAGGCTCGGCTACGCTGACGCCACCTTCAGAAAATGCCCCGGCTGCCCTGAGCCTGAAGCCTACACCGTGGAGGAGACCTGCCCCGGTTGCGGGTCGCCCAGCGAGGTTCTGAGGACCGTATCCTTCGTCGACTCTCCGGGCCACGAGACCCTGATGGCGACGATGCTCTCGGGCGCCGCCATCATGGACGGCGCGGTCCTGATCATCGCCGCCAGCGAGCCCTGTCCCCAGCCCCAGACCAAAGAGCACCTCATGGCCCTGGACATAACCGGGATCGACAAGATCGTGATCGTCCAGAACAAGATCGACCTGGTCTCCAGGGAGAGGCTGATCGAGCACTACAACGAGATCAAGAAGTTCGTCAAGGGAACCGTCGCCGAGAACGCCCCCATCGTCCCCATATCGGCCCAGCAGAACGTGAATATCGACATGGTAATCCAGGCCATCGAGGAGACGATCCCCACCCCGGTCAGAGACACCGAGAAGCCGGCCCTGCTCAAGATCGCTCGGTCCTTCGACGTCAACCGCCCCGGAACCCAGCCCGATAAGATCGTGGGCGGGGTCATCGGAGGTACCCTCACCCAGGGGATGCTCAAGCCCGACGATCCCCTGGAGATCAAGCCGGGGAGGTCGGTGGAGTCGGAGGGGAGGAAGCAGTGGGTTCCCATCGAGACGAAGGTGACGGCGCTGATGGCGGGCGGCGGCCTCCAGGATGAGGTCACCCCCGGCGGCCTGGTCGGGGTGGGAACCCAGCTGGACCCCGCCCTCACCAAGAGCGATCTTCTGGTGGGGCAGGTGGCGGGATATCCGGGGTCCCTCCCCCCCATCTGGAACAGCTTCACCATGAAGATAAGGCTCCTGGAGAGGGTGGTGGGGGCCATGGACGAGGCCGACGTGGAGCCGATCCACACCAGCGAGCCCTTGATGCTTAACGTGGGCACCGCCACCACCGTCGGAGTCGTATCCAGCGCCAGAGATGGCGGCATGGTGGAGGTCCAGCTGAGAAGGCCGGTCTCCGCCGCCCTGGGGGACAGGGTCGCCGTGAGCAGGCGCATAGGCGCAAGATGGCGGCTGATCGGCGTGGGCACCATAAACAAATAGAGGGACGGGGTCCAATCGATCTTTATCCACGGGGTGCTGAAGACCGCATGAAGGTGCTCCTGGACACCAACGCCCTCATGGTTCCTGGGCAGTTCCGGATCGACATCTTCGAGGAGCTGGAAGCTCTCGGATATCGGAGGTTCCTGGTGCCGCGCCCCGTCCTCAACGAGCTTGAGGCTCTGGCCAGCCTCGCCGAATCCCGGCGGGACCGGGCTGCGGCCAGGATCGGCCTCGCCCTGGCCGGCCGCTGTGAGCTGGTCGAGGCGGCCGGGGAGGCGGACCAGGTCCTGGTCGACCTGGCCCTGAAAGCGGGCGCAGCGGTCTTCACCAACGATAAAGAACTGAAGAAAAAGTTATCTACTAGATGTGTTACCGTTATACACCTGCGCCAGAGGCGACGCCTGGAGATCGCTAAGAGAAGGAGTTCCGATGTATAAGAAGATGAAGCTGGAGGGGATAGTCAGGATACCTCCTGGCCAGATGGGCGACCCCCTCGAAGAAGCGGTGGAGATGGCGCTCAGAAACAAGTACGAGGCGAGGGTGGACAAGGCCCTGGGCACCGTGGTCGCGGTGCTGGGGGTGGGCGACATCGGCGAAGGAAGGATCCTGGCCGGAGACGGGGCGGTCTATTACGATGCGACCTTCGATGCCATAGTCTTCAAGCCCGAGATGCAGGAGATCGTCGAGGGCGAGGTGGTGGAGATCGTCAAGTTCGGGGCCTTCATCGGGATCGGACCTTTTGACGGGCTGCTTCACGTGAGCCAGATAACCAACGAGTATATATCGTACGATGAGAAGAATGCGCGGCTTGCGAGCAAGGATTCGAACAAATCTCTCGACGAGGGGGATAGGGTCCGCGCCCGGATCATCGCCATAAGCCTCAACGAGAAGGAACCCCGGGAGAGCAAGATCGGCCTCACCATGAGGCAGACGGGTCTCGGAAAGCTCGAGTGGCTGGAGGCTGCTCGGCGAAAGGAAGAGGCAGAGGTTGAATCGAGATGACCGAACAGGCTTGCAGGGAGTGCCACAGGATCGTCGAGGGCCTGGTCTGTCCCATCTGCGGCTCCTCTTCCCTGAGCAAGGACTGGACCGGGTACGTGGTGATAATCGACCCCAAAGAGTCCGAGGTAGCAAAGAAGCTGGGGATAACCCTTCCCGGAAGGTACGCCCTGAAGGTGCGATAGATTTGAGGATATTGCGTCTTCCCGAGGAGCTCCGTTCCGAGCTGAAGCCCCCTCTGGGCAAGCTCTTCAGAGGGCGGGGTCAGGAGTGCATAGGTCCCATGCAGGATCTCCTCCAGGCCGCGCCGAAGGTGATCGCCGTCGGCGACGTCACCACCTTCTGCCTTCTCTCCTCTTCGGGGAGAAAGCCCGACATCTGCATCGTGGACAACATGACCAAGAGGATGCCGGTGCCCGATCACGTTCAGCAGGGGATCGGCGACCTCGACAGCTATGAGCTGGTCGAGGTGGCCAACCCCGCGGCGACCCTCACCCAGGAGCTGATCGAGGTGATAAGGGACCGGCTGGCCTCCGACGGACGGGTCAAAATAGTCGTCGACGGTGAGGAGGATCTGGCCACCCTTCCCGCCATCGTCTATGCACCCCTCGGCTCGGCGGTCGTCTACGGCCAGCCCAACGAGGGGAGCGTTGCGGTGGTGGTAACCCCCGAGAGGAAAGAATACGCCAAGAGCATCATGGACAAGATGATTGTGGAGGATTGAGATGGATATCAAGGTCATCGAGGAGAAGAATAACCCGTTGTTGAACAGAAGAGAGGTCAAGTTCGTCGTGGAGCACGACGGGCCCACCCCCTCCAGGAAGAGCATCGTCGAGAAGATCGCCGCCACCATGAACTCCAAGGTCGGCCTGGTGATAGTGGACAGTCTCAAGTCCGAGTTCGGGAAGCGCGAGACCGTCGGATACGCCAAGATCTACGAGAACGAGGAGAGGGCGAAAGAGGTGGAGAGGGCTCACATCATCACAAGGAACGTCCCCGCACCCGCCGCCGAGGCTGAGGAGTCGGGTTAGATGGCGACGAACGAGTTTTACGAGGTCAGCGGCGAGGCCATAAAGAGGAAGAGGCAGATCTGTCCCCGCTGCGGAAACGGGGTCTTCCTCGGAGAGCACAAGGACCGGCTCGCCTGCGGAAAGTGCGGATATACCGAGTTCAAGAAGTGAGCTTTTTAAGGCTCCTTCGAGGCCTCCCTTCCTGGCGGGAAGGGGGCATGCCGCACCTTTCGGCACTCTTTTGAGTCCAGTCCCCTTCATCCCGCCGGTTATTTAAACGGGGGAGGATTAACTACTTGAGGGTGTTTCTGTGGTTGACGTATTATCAGTCGGTTTCATACCTCTGCTCATCGTATTGCTGATCATCTACCAGGGGATCAGGATCCCCCGGGAGTACGAGCGGCTCGTGGTCTTCAGGCTGGGCCGGTACAGCGGGATCAAGGGGCCTGGGATCACCATCATCATCCCGGTGATCGATAGAGCCATCACCATGGACCTGCGGGTGGTGACCATCGACGTCCAGAAGCAAGCGGTCATCACCAGAGACAACGTGACCGTGGACGTGGACGCCGTCCTCTATTATCGGGTGGTCGACCCCGACCGGGCGGTCATCCAGGTGGAGAACTACAGGGTGGCCACAAGCCTCCTCGCCCAGACGACCCTGAGGGACGTCCTGGGCGAGATCGAGCTGGACGACCTCCTCTCCAAGCGGGAGGAGCTGAACGTCAAGCTCCAGGAGATCCTGGACCGGCAGACCGATCCCTGGGGGATCAAGGTCACGGCGGTCACCCTCCGGGACGTGAGCCTCCCCGAGTCTATGCTCCGGGCCATAGCCAAGCAGGCGGAGGCGGAGAGGGAGAAGAGGTCCAGGATCATCCTGGCCGAGGGCGAGTTCCAGGCATCGGCGAGGATGGTGGAGGCGGCGAAGCTCTACCAGGACGCACCGGTGGCCATCAAGCTGAGAGAGCTTCAGACCCTGGCCGAGATAGCGAGGGAGAAGAACCTGATCGTGGTCACCTCCGGCGGCGAGGTGGGCGAGGCGACCGGAGCTGTGGCGGGGCTGACCAAGGCCTTCGGGGAGAGATGAGGACCTCAGCTTCGAAGGATTCGGCCCTCTTCGGGCCGCCCCTCTCTTTTATAGTTCTGGCCACCACCGCAGCCATAGCCATCCTTTGCCTGGCGGGCCTTGCCTTCGGCCAGGCCAGCGTGATGGTCGTCGCCCTGGACGACGCCATCACCCCCGCCAGCGACGACATCGTCGCCGAGGCGATCCTGGAGGCGGAGGGGCGGGGGTGCCAGGCCCTGGTGATCACCCTGGACACCCCCGGCGGCGGCCTCGCCGAGACCAAGGAGATCACAAGCATGATCGAGAGGACGAGCCTTCCCGTCATCGGGTACGTCTACCCCTCCGGGGCCACCGCCTGGTCTGCGGGTACGATCATCCTCCTCTCCTCGGACATCGCCGCCATGGTCCCGGGGACGATCATCGGCTCGGCCCAGCCGGTCCAGATCGGGCCGACGGGGACCGAGCCGGTCAACGATACCAAAGTGATCAACGCCGTAGTGGCCCTGGCCGAGGAGAAGGCGAGGTCGAAAGGCAGGAATACGACCGCGGCTCGCGAGTTCGTCCTCTCGAACCTCAACCTCAACGCCGAGGACGCGTTGAGCTACGGGGTCATCGAGGTGGTCAGCCCCAGCCTGGAGTCCCTGATGGAGGAGGTCGACGGGATGGAGGCGAAGAACCGGACCCTGGCCACCAGCGGCGCCGAGATCGTCCGCTTTGAGCCAGCCCTCCGCCTTCGGGTCCTGGCCGTCCTCTCCGATCCCCTCCTGGCGGGGCTTCTTCTCATCGTCGGCCTCTACGCCCTCATCTTCGGCCTCTCCAACCCCGGCCTGGGGGCGGAGCTGGTGGGGGTGATGACCCTGGCCCTGGGGCTGATCGGCCTGGGGTTCTCGGTGAACCTGGGGGCCCTCTTCCTGATCATCCTGGGGCTCGTCCTCCTCCTGG